>NZ_LNUO01000008.1:0-21356 GCF_001462175.1 Psychrobacter sp. ENNN9_III | reverse complement strand
ACGGCCAAGGCGGAGGTACGCGTTAAGCTAGTAAGTTCGAGACGATTGCTTAATAATAACAACTAAGTTATGAATACTAAGGTATTTACTTGTCTTTTCTACCAACTTACGAGCCAATAAGTCACTGTTATGTCAATATATTCTAAAACGCCTATACATGAACGCCAGCAGGCTAACGTACAAAACAAAACCTTAGTGGTTGGGTTAACAGGCGGGATTGGTAGTGGTAAGTCTGCGGCTAGTGATTGGTTTGCAGCACAAGGAATTGACATCATTGATGCCGACGTGATTGCTCATGAAGTAGTAAAAAAAGGCAGTCCTACTCTACGTAAGATTCAAAAAAAGCTTGGTGAATGGGTGATTGATGCAGAAGGTCATATGGACCGAGCAGCTGTACGTACCCATGTATTTGCTAATCCTGCCGCACTCATTGATCTTGAAGCAATCACCCATCCTGCTATTCGCGAAGCCGCAAAACAACAGCTAGCAGCAAGCACTTCACCCTATATCATATTATCAGCACCACTCCTCATTGAAGCTGCGGAAGCCGGACTTGCTAACTTATGCCAACGTATTTTAGTGATTGATGTAGATGAGGAGACGCAACTTGCGCGTGCAAGTCTGCGTGATGAACAAAGTATGGTGAAGATAAAAGCCATCATGGCAAACCAACTTCACCGTACTGAACGCAATCGGCATGCTGATGATTTGGTGGTAAATGAAAAAGATTTAGCAAGCTTACATCAACAGCTAGAGCCGCTACATCAAAAATACCTCAAACTTGCCCAGCAGCTAAAGTACGCTGTCGATTAACTTCATAGAGCGCCATACCAGTGGCCACACTTACATTAAGACTTTGTAAATTGCCATGCTCGTTTCCTGACATTGGAATGTATACCAGCTCATCACAGCTCTCTGTAGTCAATCGGCGCATGCCCTCGCCCTCTGACCCCATAATTAAAGCCGTCTTTCCTGTTAAATCAGCCGCATGTAGAGGCTTGGCGTTTTCGTTTAGGGCCGTACCGAATACAAAAACACCAGCATCCTTAATATGCGTGAGCGTACGTGCTAAATTGGTCACACTAATGATAGGCATCATCTCAGCTGCGCCTACCGACACTTTAGCTACCGTCGGAGTCAAACTTGCTGCATGGTGCTTTGGACAGACCACTGCATCCACGCCCATTGCGACTGCTGTGCGTAAACATGCACCAAAATTATGTGCATCAGTAATTTGATCAAGTACCAGCAATAAACATTGATCGCGTCCGATGATATTATCTAATATGCTTTCATCTGCAAATCCCAATGGACGAGCATGCAGTACAACTCCTTGATGCTGCGGACTACCACATAGTTGCGTGAGCTTATCTTTTTGCGTTGGCTGCATACTAACGCCATTTGCCTGGGCTTGCGTAATGATGTCTTTGACATGACTGTCGTTTTCGCGCCCTTGTTGCACAAATAAGCTCAATGCATCAAGCGGACGATGTTCAAGTAAAGCATCGATGGCATGAATACCATAGAAGTAACTGGGTTTTGCCATAATAGGCCTACTAATAAGAATTGAATATCGCTAATATGATATGAATTGGGATATCACGATGTCTGTGAAAAAACTTAACAATCGTGATTATAAGAGATTTATACCTGCCTATTTAACATTAACACTACCCTTCTAAATGGCAGACATACTGTACAATTTCTTCAGTACGTAGAGTGAAGCTGCTATTGCCTTCAACCACAAACGATTGGCCAGCACGGTAATAGCTAAACTCCTCGTCACCCTCTATTTTAACTTCACATTCACCGCTAATAATCTCGATACGCTCTGAAGTATTGGTACTAAAATGGTATCGTTCAACAGTATTGTCACAAGGCAAAATGACACCCAATGTTTTATGACGACCATCTTCAAACATAATGGTATGACTGGAGCAGCGCCCATCATATGTTACTGTAGCCTGAGCATTGACCGTTACGTTAGTATATTGTGCCGCTGACATAGTGGCTTCCTTATCAAATAATTATTACTAAACTAAAAAATAAGTGTCTTATGACATTACAGGTTAAACCTTTACACTCAACATAGCTTATTTTAAAACAACTGCTTTTAACATAGTTATTCTTAAAATAGTTGTTCTTAGATAAGTATATTATGTTATCGGTTTAATAGCTCAACCACTTATGAACCAAGTTTTCTGCCATGCAAATTTGATACTCATCAAACAAGTATGTGTAGAGACTGTGGCTCAAGTTTGTGATTAAGTGAGTTTATGCTACCACATTATATCTAAAAAGTTTGTTACAGCACTGCTGAAAATATTATCTATTAATCAACCTGACCCTATATTAGAATTCTTGAGCAATTGCTGTGTATACTAATATTGGTATAATTTGGTAGATTTATTACCGACAGCTAAGCCGTTCATTAGTTTAAAATAAGACACCAAACGCAGTTGCTTTTCACAAGCCTTATCGCTAGTCTAATTAAGATTATCAATGTCAATTGCCGACCATGAGAGACTTCAATGCTTCTATCGTTAACCTTACATCAGTTTGCGCTGATTGCTGAACATGAGCTGAGCATGGCTGAGGGCTTTAATGTCATTACCGGTGAGACAGGAGCGGGAAAGTCATTGCTACTAGATGCATTATCACTTTGTATTGGTGAAAGAGCAGACAGTGCCATGGTCAGACATGGTGCGGCTCATGCCGATATCTATGCGCAGTTTGATGTGACTGATAATACCCTTGTGGCTGATTGGTTTACTGAGCATGAGCGCTCTTTAGATGAGCCTGAAGTACTGATTCGTCGGCAGCTTAGTAATAATGGACGCTCAAAAGCATGGCTGAATGGGACACCTGTGAGCCTAGCAGAATTGAAAAGCTTGGGTGCACTGCTCGTCAACATTCATAGTCAGCATGCTCAGCAAGCACTACTAAAGCCGCAATTTGTGGTGCAATGGCTTGATGAGATGGCAAAATTAACTCCTTTAGCAGCGCAAACAGCGAGCAGTTACCAGCACTATCAACAACTAAAACGTCAAGCGGATGAGATTGCTAGCCGTGAAGCTCAGCGCCAAGACCGTATTCAATTGCTCCAAAACCAGTTGGCTGATATTGCACCGTTATTAGCTGTCGACTATCATGATGTCGAAGCTGAGCATGAAGAGCTATCTAATATTGAAGCCTTAATGACAGAGGCCAGTCATGGTTTACACTTACTCGATAACGATAGCGACGAGCCTGACGTGATGACCTTACTTGGTCAGGCGATCAAACTGTGTGACCATCAAATAGGTGTCAGCCAAACCTTTGGGCAAGCCTCAGAGCAACTACATCTCGCGCAGCAGCAGATCACTGAAGTGACTGCCCTACTCACAGACTATGCCGAACAACAACTCCCTGATCCTGAACGTTTGCAAACCTTGGACAGCCTTATAAGCCTTGGTCATCGTCTATCGCGCAAACATAATTTACCGGCAAAAGATTTGATCTCTGAAGCCAATGTTTGGCAGCAGCAGTTAGAACAGTTAGAAAACGAGCCTAGTAGTGATGTGCTAGCTGCACAAATCGAAGATGCTTGGCAAGCGTACCTGCAGCTTGCTACCAAGTTAAATGACAGCCGTTCAAAAGCGGCACCTGTCATTAGTGAGCAGCTTGTTCAGCAACTGCAGCCCCTTGCTTTGCCTAACGCTCGCTGTGAGTTTGTTTTTACTAAAAGGACAAGCTCCAATCTTTATAATGCGCAAGGTTGTTATGATATTGACCTATTGTTTAGCGCCAACGTCGGTATGCCGATGCAGCCGCTACATAAAATTGCCTCAGGTGGTGAGCTATCGCGCATGGCGCTGGTCATGCAAGTATTGCAAGCGACGAGTTCTGACAACAATGCTGCCAAACCGATGCTAGTCTTTGATGAGGTGGATGTCGGTATCAGTGGCGGTACTGCCCAAGTGGTGGGTGAATTACTGCGCAGCCTTGGACAGACACAACAACTGTTAGCGATTACCCATCAAGCTCAAGTCGCCGCCCAAGCGCATCAGCATATCATGGTGCAAAAACATCATAATGAGCAGACGCAAAGTGAGCTTATAATTTTGACCAAAGATGCGCAGGTAAATGAGCTGGCACGTATGTCAGGCGGTGTTACCATTACTGATGTCACTCGTGACCATGCACGTAGTTTATTGACTGGCATTAAGTAAAAGTCTGCTGCTAAAGCGTGACCTCATCTTAAAAATACTGATAAAACATCAGCTCATGTTTTACGTCCATTGATTGTGCTCACACGTCATTTCTATATTGCTTTTTTGTTTAGTATCACCATATAGTAGTGTCTCACCTTTTTTATATTGCATTTGTCTCTATGTCCAAAGCTAATTTGACCCATCACTTCTTAATTGCCGCACCTGACTTGTCAGACCCAAGGTTTGAGCGGGCGCTTATTTACATTTGTCGCCACGATAAACAAGGTGCACTAGGGCTAATGGTAAACCGTCCACTTGAGCAGGCACGTGTGGGTAAGCTGTTAGAAGACTTAAGCATCGATGTGACCAATCCTCAAATTATGGAAGACTTAGCATTAGAAGGCGGTCCGATGTATCCTGAGGTAGGATTTGTACTGCATACGGGTCAGCCTGAGTGGGCATCGTCGTTTGCCATCTCAGAGAACGTCTGTATCACCACCAGTCAAGATATCTTACAGCGCATCGCTGCAGGACAAGGCATTGGACACTACCAGCTATGTTTAGGACATGCTAGCTGGAACAAAAAACAGCTTGAGCGTGAGCTTGAAAGTGGTGACTGGTTAATATGCCCTGCCGACTTAACATTATTGTTTGATACACCGTTTGAAGAGCGCTGGCAGCTTGCCGCTGAGAAAATCGGTGTCAATTTTGATTATCTTAGTAGTGATATTGGTCATGCATAAGGTATTTGCCATAGTAGAGTCTCATCTTAGTAAATTGGGCCTCATAGAAATAGGAGATACATAGAATGATGGTAGATTCTAATCCTTCTCTTAAAGCTGTCGACACGGCTGTAACAGAACCTGAGATTAAGCCTCACCTTATATTGGCACTAGATTATGGTGTCAAAAAAATGGGAATGGCACTTGGTAATACTGTGACCGAGACTGCACGCGCATTTGATATTTTGGCCATGAATAATGGACAGCCAGACTGGGACAATCTATTGGGCATCATTAAGGTTTGGGGAATTACCCAAGTGCTTGTTGGACTTCCTTTAAATATGGATGGCAGTAGTTCTATGCTCTCAAAGCGAGCGCACAAATTTGCGCGTCGCCTAGCTCACAGACTAATGGAGCAGCGCTTGCCTGCAAAAGTGACACTATGTGATGAGCGCCTAACCTCCATGGCGGCAAGAGAAATAGCTTGGGAGAATGGCTGGATCCAAAATGAGCGTGACCCAATTGATGATATCTCTGCCTGCATTTTATTATCAACGTACTTTACCGATCCAAATAGTAGCATGGCGATTAGTGCTATCAAACCTGATTAGTTAAACCATTAAACAAAGTAACATAAACCTTTACGGATAAATGACTGATCGTTATGACCAATGTTTTAGACCAATCAACGCAATACGGTTTTGCTCCGCTTGCTATCGCACGTATTAAAGGTGCACAGCGTGCCAACCAAATAGCGATTTATCTTATTTATGCTGCTATTATCGCGTTTATGGTCTTTGGCACCGTTGCTAGTATTAAAGCATTTCACGACAATCAGCTACTTTACCGTTTATTTTTTAATTTGCCCTATGCGCTGATAGCGTTAACCATACCTATCACTCTTTATGATGGTTTTGTCATTTACCGTTATCGCTTAAATCAACCTTCAATGATTGCTTTAAGCATCGGTGTATCTACGATCGTATTAGTCGGTGGGCTGTTATTCGCTGATACCGCATGGTTGGGACTGGCATCATGGCTTGGAGTAGCGTTTTTATTTAAAGCAAACTTTAAGCGCTTTTTTAATTTTTTAGAAGCGCAAAAAGAAACTGAAGATGAGATTGCAGATGCTGAAAAACTGCAAGACACTTCTAAACAATAGCCAACAGCAATTAAGAGCAATTTTTAAACTCACAACTCATGTGTAATATGACGATTATGACTACCTCGACACCTAACACCGCGATCAATCATCATCTAGATACTCAAGGACTTATATGTCCGGAGCCAGTCATGATGCTGCATCGAACCATTCGTAAAGCCGATGGCGGCGATATCATTGAAATCCTCGCAACCGATCCTGCGACGACGCGTGATATTCCTAATTTTTGTCGTCATCTCGGTCATGAGCTTGTGCAACAAGAAACACTGGCTGAAAACGTACACTTAAATGCCGATCCTGACGAAATCACCATTGATAGCGATGATGCTACGCCTACAAGCGTGACGCTCTATCGATATTTGGTTAAGAAAAAAACGGCATAGTATTTCTAAGCGTGTCTTTGTGAGTATCTTTCGTCGCTGTCTTTATTCTTATTTGAGCATTATTTTATGAGTCGTGATCGCGCCGTACAGCAACGTCAGCCAAAAGCACTGGCTGTAGATGATGAACCAGCCTATTTAACTGAGTTTCGTCAAGCGATGCTGGCCCGCGGTCTGGCAACTCGTACGCGTAATGCTTATGTTCGTGACCTGCGTACTTGTGAGCTGACCTGCCCTACAGCATTGACAAAGTGGCAAGCCGAAGATGTATTGCATTGTCTTTCTCACCTTGCCACCGAGAGCAAAACCCCGCGTACCCAAGCGCGAATGCTCTCAAGCCTACGCCAATTCTACTTGTGGATGATCGCCAGTAACCTGCGCGAAGACAACCCATGCGAGCGTATCAAAAGCCCCAAGCTTGGACGTCCATTACCAAAAGATTTAGCGGAAGCAGATGTCGATAACCTACTCGCTGCACCTGATACTAGCACCGCGTTGGGTCTACGTGATAAAGCCATGTTAGAAGTGTTATATGCTTGCGGCCTACGGGTTAGTGAGCTGATTAATCTTGCGCTTGAACAAGTCAACCTCAATGCTGGCTGGTTACAGATTACTGGAAAAGGTAATAAAACGCGGCTGGTACCGCTAGGCGAATATGCAGCGGACGCGCTGGACGATTATCTGTCTCATGGACGCGGCGATTTGATAGCGCATTTAAAGTCTGGCAATTGCCAAGCGGTATTTTTGACTGCGCAAGGCGGTTATATGACGCGGCAGAACTTTTGGTACTTATTAAAGAAATACGCCAAAGTCGCCAGTATTGATAAAGAGCTATCGCCGCATACTCTACGTCATGCCTTTGCAACTCACTTGCTCAATCATGGCGCGGACCTTCGCAGCGTGCAGTTGTTATTAGGCCATAGTGATTTATCGACCACTCAGATTTATACCCATGTGGCGACGGCAAGATTGCAAAAATTACATGCAGAGCTCCATCCACGTGGGTGAGAGCCGTTAAAACGAAGCACTGCTTCGTTCGGCTCGCAAGAGAAAATCCCTTAAAGGGGATTTTCTGTATGATATTAAGATAATGATGGATTACGCTTGAGCTAACCTAGCCAAACCATTTAACCTATTGCATAATTATTAATAGAAGATCGTAAAAGGAATAATCCGTGTTGCAAGCTCAGCCCTCTGCCCTGCCTACGCTAACCAAAAGTCAAAACTCTGTACTTAAAACGCTGACTGTTATGGGTTATTTAGAAGGAACTTCTTTTCTGTTATTGCTTGGCATTGCCATGCCGCTCAAATATATGTTGGGCATTCCTGAAGCGGTGAAATATATTGGTATGGCGCACGGAGTACTATTTATCGGCTACATTTTGACACTTGTATATGCTGCGAGCAAAATAAAAATGCCACTGTGGGCACTGCCTGCTGGTGTGCTCGGCTCGTTTTTGCCTTTTGGTCCGTTTATATTTGATCATTTGTTGAAGAAGAGTTTGAGGGGATGAGATTAGAAGGTTTATGGTAACGGTTGCGTTCAAAAATTTTAGATTTTTTAGTATAAGATGCGTAGGCTAGGTTTTTATCTCAACTCTATTTATAAAATGAACCCACAACTAAAAACGCACACACTGCTTAATCAATCACAGCGTGTGCGCTATTTCTTTAGCTTAAACTTCTTTGACTCATTTACTCTGATCTTTTAATAGAGATTGTCTGCGTATAAACCGTATTAGCATCCACTTCTTCATCCGTAAACCAAACGCGCTTACGACCAAGTTCAGCATATTCACCGGTTTGATCATTATAGTGAGCTGTCGTTGTACCATCGGGCGCGATAAAACCGCTTTGACCAGGTGGTACAGTTTCCCACGCTTTTACACCATCTTCGGTAAAGACTGTCATGTTGTTTTCAGTACCGCGGTTCATTGCTATAGCGGTGTCTTGCTCCTGAGCTGGCAGGGTTTGTGGAATCTCGCGGAAGTTTTTATGATTGTAGCGGATGATGCCGACGGGGGCTAACCATCTTGCTATGTCGTCTCCGTATTCTTTGCTAAGCGCTTTGTCGGTAGCATCGAGTGCTGACAAGATAGCCGCATCTGGTTTACCATTAAAGAAATCATAGCCCTTACCTGATAAATTGTAGTGTAGAACTTTAGTGCCTACTTGGATGTTTTGTCCGGATGCTGTGGTAACCTTAGGCCCTGGGTAGCCTGCGTTGGCAAAAATACCATTGTAAGGTTCAGGTAGGGTTTCTTTGAAGGTTTGCGTTAAAAACTGTGTCAGCCACGTTTGCATAATGGCAGCGCCAGGATGATCGTATTTACCATCATTGTCTTTATCCTCAAGCATCTGATTCCAATCTTGTAGCTGCATCGCCAACTGATGACGTGAATCATCTGCGGGCAGCCCTTTTACGGCGTCTAGTACAAATGGAATCATCTCGCCTGCATTGACATCTTCAAACGAAGCATGCTTAACGACAGCATCCCACACCTCATCAGCGGTAAAATTTTCTTTGCCCTCAAATTCATCAAACAAAACTTTGACACGATCTGCAAGCATCCACGAGTACCAATATTGATCAGGACTTGGGAAGCCTTCGGCAGGACGGTTATTCCAGTTTAAGATCATATGGTTTGAAGGGTTGAGTACTTGCGGGTTGGTTTCAAACGGCATGATGCCTTGCCAGTCCATATCGCCTTCACCAGATGCAGGTGTGCGTCCATCATGACCTGCAGCGCGTTTGGGATAATGACCACCAAAGATATAACCGATATCACCCTTCGCATCGGCATAGTAAAGATTGACGTTTACCGCTGACCTTGCAGCAGCCGTTTTGAACTCGTCAAAATTTTGGGCTTTCATGATATCGACCCAAGATTCAAGGGTGCTGAGTTCCTTACCACTCCAAGCGCGCTTTTGTGCGTAGGCAATATTGGTATCTTCATCTCGTGCCACGACTGGACCGTGTACGGTACGGTAGGCGGTAAACGGTACCGAGTCGCCACCATTTACATTGATGGTTTGCTCACTGACTTTCATGTCTTGCCACGTGCCTTTGTACTTATACTGCGCAGGATTCTCTGGGTTGAGCGTTTCACGAAACAAATCCACCAGATCGCCTGCCGCCCATGTACTTCCCCAAGCAATCTGTCCATTATGAGCAAACATAATACCTGGATAGCCGTAGACGGTATTGCCAGCGACATTAAAGCCTGCACCATGTAAGCCAATCGAGTAGGTATACGCAGGTTGATACCAGCCGAACTGTGGTCCATTTAAGAGTACAGATTTTGCACCATCTAGCTTTTGCGGCCCAAGAATGGCCATATTTGAGGCGCCCTCATAGCGTAAAGCTGAAGGACCTTGGGCTTGTAGGGCTTTTAGATTGGCCTCTCTCCACTTCTCGCGTGGTAGAGCGGCTCCGTCAGCACCAACAAAATCAGTCGGCGCTCTAGCGGCTTGACGTAATATCTCAGGAGACACTGCCCCTTTCAATACAGGGCGCAAGTTTAGATTGGGGTTTTCACGTTTTGCTGGGTCCCAGTCCCCTGGTGGAATAGTGGTTGGTGCCTCAGGCACATCTAAGGACAATAAGGTATTAAAAATTTCACGACCCTTGGTTTCGCCATGTTTTTCAACCAGTGACTCAAGCAGAGCTGCATTATCGAGTTCAGTATTATAATCACCAAAGCGGTAAATCATGGAACCAATAAATACCATCGCTACATCATAACCTGTCCAAGCCTTGGGCTTGACGCCATGAGTCAAATACTCCTTCGGCATTAGAGTGTCAGGTTGTGCATTAACGCGAGCGATCCAAGCATTGATACCTGCAGCATAGCCATTTAATACATCGCGCTGCTGTTTACTGGCATTATTAACCTGCTCTTGTACCCGCCAAGGCCAATAATTGCCGCGTATTTGCTTATCAAAATCAACGAATTCCGCCCCTAACACTTCTGAAACTTCGCCTGTACCTGTACGGCGCGCCATATCAAGTGAAAACAGTCGATCTTGGGCGATAGAATAACCGTAGCCATAAAACAGATCATACGTATTGTCTGCATATACATGCGGGGTTCCATACTTATCCCGCTTTATCTTGATGTCATCAGCCCAAGCTGGGGTGGTAGCAAGTACAGCGGTGGCCATAAGTACTGTGAGCAGAGGACGTGCAAATACGGTTGAGAGTGCCATAGAAAATTTCCCTATAATGTCTATTACATTGTTAACAATCTTTCCTTGTTGCTTGAGTATAGGCGTTCTTTTTGTTACGAGCAATCAATTATTAATCGATTGCTGCAAACCTTCCTTTTTGTCGCTACAATACCCTCAATAAAGTGCGTCATGACGTGCCGACTGGCTAATTGACCGCGCGCCCTTTTTTACTTATTCATTATCCGAGAATTCTATGAGCCATAGACCACCTGCTGACCTAATAAAAAACGCTGCACACTGGCGCGAAGACATTCATTTTAAAGAGAATGTGCTGGGTAAGCCGTTTGACTTTACTACCACGTGGGGCATTTTTTCACCGCAAAAGCTCGATGATGGTAGTCTCATGCTGCTTGACTATGTGGATTTTCAAGCGGATGATGACTCGATAGATTTGGGCTGCGGTTATGGCGTGCTCGGTATGACGGCAGCACGCGAATGTCCGAATGGTCAGCATACATTAATTGATAAAGACTTTATGGCGGTAGAGTATGCACGCCGTAACTGTGAAAAAAACAGTCTAAAAAATGTCGATGTGCATTTATCAAACGGCTTTAATCATGTGGCAGCGGACAAAAACTTTAGTCTTGTGATGTCGAACTTGCCAGCGAAGGTCGGCAAAGAGCAACATTATCTATACTTCCTTGATGCTTATGAGCGTATGCGCCAAGGTGGACGTTTTTATGTGGTGACAATTAACGGCCTGCGTCAGTTTATGAAGCGCTCATTTACCGAAGTATTTGGCAACAGTGAAAAAGTCAAACAAGGCAAGACTTATACCATCACCATGGCAACCAAAGACTAAGATAGTTTAACTCTGCCATAAAAAAACACGCTAATGTTAGCGTGTTTTTTTTGCATACTTTAGGGCGCGCCTTAGGCTACATCTGTCGTTTTATGAGATAAAAACCCAACGCGGCACTACCGATAATCGGCAATAACACCATAAGCATGGGCGAAAAGCCCGTTGCTAATGAGACAAAGCCAACCAAGTCTTGCACATAGCTAAATAGCAGACCAAAGAGTAACGCGACGACGATACGCAGGCCTAAGCTGTGCGTACGCAATGAGCCAAAGACAAAAGAACAAGCAACAATCACTAGCGACAAGATAGACAAAGGTGATAGCAGCTTTTGCCAAAATGCAAGCTCATGTGGCAACGAGCGCTTACCTTGCTGTTGCATAAATTGACGGTGCTCATAGAGCTGAGTGAGCGATAAGTCTTCTGCATCACGAGTCAGCAAATAGACGGACTCGGGTGCGAAAGGCAAACTTAGAGTATTCAATGGAGTTTTCGACTGACTACTCTCAAAGCCTCGATTAATGGTCAGCTCAGTCATATTATTTAGCTGCCACTCGTAACGATACTGCTCGCTTAGCTTGCCAGTAGTGCCCAAAGATTCACGACCAATATACTGCCCACCCATCGCATGAGTGGCCGTTTGCAAGTCACCATTATTATCCAAATGCCAGCGCTTAACCTCACCAATGTTGCCTTGTACATCCGCATAATCAATGTATAAAATATCACTGCCATCAGGCTGTGCGCTACCATCCATGTTGCCTTCAGTTGAACTTTGAAAGCGTGGCTGCATCGTCCAGTAGCCGCGTACTGAGGTGACCAGTGAGCTGCTGTCTTCGTTATTTATTTCACGAGCCAGTTGGTTGGAGTTGGGCAATACAAACTGATTTAGGATCAATGCTAATAATACAAACAACAACGCTGGTTGTAGCACCCAGCCAACGATGCGATAAATACTGACACCAGCGGCGCGCATGACCACAAGCTCACTTTTACTGGCTAGCAACCCTAAGCCTACTACTGCGCCAAGCAGCGCGCCTGTCGGCATAAATTGTTCTAAAAAATAAGGCGAACGGTAAAAAATGTATCTAAGCGCATCAGACATGGTGTAGCTATCAGACAAATCCTCAAGCTCAGACAAGTAGGTAAATAGAACTTGTAATGCCCACAGCCCGACTACTGCGGCGATAATCGCGAGAAGTGCATTGGTTTTGACATAACGTCCCAGCACTTTCAAATTGGAGGAACGGCTTTGAGGAATCTGAGCTTTAGATAACTTAGATAACAAGGAGCGCATTATAGTTGCCCTCCATTAGAGTCTTTTTTTAGATGGTCGACGCCCAGCGACTTACCTTCTAAGCGCACGCGTAATCGATGCTGGAATCGGCTGCCCCAGTTCATATAAAGCGCCAATGCCATAAATCCTAGTACGAGCCATGCATAAGCCCAGACGCTCACGCTACCTTTACCAACGGCATTTTTCAAAGATATGATGCCAAGCGCACAGCTGACAAACAATAAAATGGATGGGAACAGACGCAGCCAGCGACCTTGACGCGGACGTACTTGTGCAAGTGGTACAGCGAGCATCGGCGCGATAATCATCAGCCAAGGCAGCGCAAAGCGGTAACCAAGCTCGCCTTGTGCTGCACGTAGAGCATCGACACTACTAACTTGCACGCTGCCGGTAGCTGCTTGCCACAAAGGTCCGATTTCTTGGGTTTCGATATTGTTTTCAGTCACTACCTCTTTTGAGGATTCGGTCAACGTAATACGGTAACGATCAAAACCTACTTGGTTGTACTTTAAGCTGCCTGCACCTACTTCATAACGACGACCTTGAAACAGATCTAACTGCGTCACACCGCTACCAGCATTGTCTACTTGCACAGCACGTTTAGCTAAGGTAATCGTGTCTTTATTAATAGGCTGATCTGTATTGTCAGCTGTCTTTTTGGATGGTTCAGATTGGATAAGTACCACATCTTGCAGCTGTTTTTTGTCATCGCTAAGACTGCCTACATACAAATGATAATTACCGCTACTAATAAACTCATTGGGACGAATCAAGTCAAAAGCACTAGTCAGTGCTTGCTGCTGCCAAACTGCCTCTGATGAGCGCACACCCCAAGGTTTTCCGACAACCGATAGTGATGCCTCTCCGACAAATAACGCCAAGATTAATGGCGTCATTAATCGTGCAAGCTTACCGCGAGAGACCCCGCTGGCATTGATAACCGCCATTTCTTGATCGACATACAGACGCCCAAACACCAGCATCAAAGCAATAAAAAACGCCAACGGTAGAATAAGCTCTAAAAAATACGGCAAATTGTAACCGATAATGACAAATAACAAGCCAATATCGAGATTCCCTTCAGCAGCAATTCCGAAATAACGTATCAAGCGGCCACCGAGCATCATTACTACCAAAAAACCCAATACCAAAGCAGTGGTTGAGGCAACCTGACGGGTCATGTAGCGGCGTAATATCACAATAGGTACTCTTAAACAGTTGGTATTGGCGCGATTCATCGCAAACTTAATGACGGTTTTTCATGTGTCGATTGGGTATTATAAAGACAGTCTTACTCAGAAAAATACTTAAATAAATATAAACATAGCTGAGCCACTGATTAGCCACGTCATATAAAAATTAGCAACTATTAGCGGTCAAGATAACCGCTAATGCTAGCATGTTTTGGTAAAAAATAGCGGTGAAATGTAACCGCTAATGCTAGCATGTTTTGGTAAAAAATAGCGGTGAAATGTGTTTGAAAACATTACCTAACCCTTGCTAATGGCCTATTTGTTTGTGTTTATGACAAAGAATAGTTCGAGACGATAAAAAACAATATAGCTTAATAAAGCGATAGGTAGATAGGTTTAATCATATAAAGTCTTTGGTTTATCTGATTTGGAAAGCCGGAACAGTTTGTTTGTTTGTCATTCGTATCACTGACCGAATATTGCCACCATTAATTGCTAAACTCATGAACTATCAGAACTTAATAATAACCTAATTTTTAATTATAACACCTCATGGAGAATAAAATGCCTAGTCCCTCTACCCTGCTTGAGTTAGCT
Organism: Psychrobacter sp. ENNN9_III; assembly: GCF_001462175.1. Lineage (NCBI taxonomy): Bacteria > Pseudomonadati > Pseudomonadota > Gammaproteobacteria > Moraxellales > Moraxellaceae > Psychrobacter > Psychrobacter sp. ENNN9_III. The sequence goes on along the minus strand of NZ_LNUO01000008.1, from coordinate 6,783 downwards.
GGTGGCGAATTTGATACGCTTGATTGGTCAAATTGCGCTATCGTCTTTATCGATTATCAAAACGAATATGTGGACGGTGCTATGCCGCTAGGTCAGTTAGGTAGCAAGGCGATTGCAAATGCGAGCCTGTTGCTTAATAAAGCTCGCAAAAAAGACATTCCTATCTTTCATATTGCCCATCATGGGGAAGACAATGGCAACGTTTTTGATCCATTATCTTCTAATGTCGTTATCGTTGACGACTTAAAACCGATGAATGGTGAAAAAACCATTACCAAAAAGCACCCCAATGCCTTTTATAACACCGACCTTAAAGAGCTTATCTCCGCCACTCAGAAACAGCAGATTATTTTTGCAGGTTTTATGAGTCATATGTGTGTCAGCTCAAGCGTCAGAGCGGCTTTTGACTTAGGCTTTCAAAATTTTGTCTGCCATGATGCTTGTGCGACGCGCGATCTTCCTAACGCTAACAAAGAAACGATAAGTGCTGATATCATGCACGACACGGCTATGGCAGCTTTGCAAGATAGGTTTGCCGCGTTGGTATCGACTGATAAGCTGGTTAATGATTAATCACTGGCAGATGATAAGCTGGGTGAAATAATATAGAGGACCATACGGAAACATTCACTAACCCTTGCACTCTGCGCACAAATTATTCGATATGCTACACTACAGCAGTAGTCAAATGTGCCAAAATTGATCGCTATTAAAGCAGTCACTATAAAGTATAAGACTCATGCTTTAACCATCCTCGGTACAGAATTTATCGATTAATGACTGAGTAATATCCAGTCCTGCTTTACTTTTTATTTTAGAATTTTGATGTAAATAACTGCATCATTTATCGACACTTTTTATGTTACTACTCTAATAAGGATAACTATATGAATATCAAATTATCTCAGCAGCTGCCTAAAACTCATACGCAAAAAATACTTAAAAAAGAAGCAAAGAGTAAAGATGAAGCTTGTCTTGTGGTCTTAGTTGACGACAAAAAAAACATTCTTGCAAAGTCTTCTTTAACCGACTATACAGCACGTATTGAGCAATTGATTGAAGTCTCACACTTCAACGGTAAAGCTTGCGAGACAGTTGCAGATTACGCACTGGCAGGGGACAAAAAAACCACCAAGCAAAACCCTGTACAACTACTATTAGTCGGTGTGGGCAATGTTGATAAACTTAATGAAACTGTACTACAGAAGATTGCTAAAACCATCTATAGCAGCACCCAAAAACGTGTGGCATCGATTACTGTCGCATTGGATGATACTCTAGAAGAAAACCATTTTGGTCAATTTGCCCTCAATCTATTGGCAGCAAGCTATCGTTTTGACAAATACAAGTCAGAGCAAACCACGCCAGTATTGACCGATATCTATTTGGTGGCTGATGCGTCACTACAGTCTGCGCTAGATTTTGCCCAATCGGTATTTGCAGGTCAAAGTTTGACTCGTGATGTGGCCAATGAGCCGGGCAATATTTGCTTCCCAGCGTATATGGCAGAACAAGCCCAAGCGCTTGCCAAGACCTATCCTGACTTATTAAAAGTGAGCGTACTTGGTGAAGATGAGATGTCAGCGCTAGGTATGGAGTGCTTTTTAGCAGTAGCCAAGGGCTCTACCAAAGAAGGTAAGCTGGTACTTATGGAATATCGCGGCAAGTCCAATTTTAGTGCCAATGCTGACGCTAGCAAAGAAGCGACTAGCAACGCTAAAGTTTCTGGTGGTCTAAAAGCATTGGCTGATAGATTACCAACCAAAACTTCTAATAAGAAAACTGTCAAAAATGCAGTTACCAGTAGCGATGATAATGCACAAGCTGTAAATGATGATGCTCCTATTGTGTTGGTCGGTAAAGGCATAACCTTTGACTCAGGTGGTATCTCAATCAAGCCTGGTGCAGCCATGGATGAGATGAAATTTGATATGGGCGGTTCAGCGTCTGTGCTTGGTACGCTCAAAGCCTTATGTGAAGCGCGTCTACCAATCAACGTCGTGGGCGCCCTCGCTTGCGCTGAAAACATGCCATCAGGTGATGCAACTCGCCCAGGTGACATCGTCAAAGCCATGAACGGCAAATCGGTTGAAATCTTAAATACCGATGCTGAAGGCCGTTTAGTATTGGCAGATACCTTATGCTACGTACAACGTTATCAGCCAAAAGCCATCATCGATGTTGCGACGTTGACTGGTGCCTGCGTAGTCGCATTAGGTCACGTACGCTCAGCGGTCTTTAGTAATGATGAAGATGTGTTATTTGAATTAGAGAACGCCAGTAATCAAACAGGTGATCTTATCTGGCATATGCCAATGGATGACGCTTATCAAGCACAGCTTGACTCGCCTATCGCTGATATGCAGAACATCGGTGGTAAAGGTGCTGGCGCTGTGACTGCTGCCTGCTTCTTGTCACGCTTCGTCGAAGAAGGTCAAGCATGGGCGCATCTGGACATTGCTGGTACCGCATGGAGCTCTGGCAAAGATAAAGCGGCAACGGGTCGCCCTGTACCATTATTTATGCAATACTTAAAAAACAGCGCAAACATGGCTTAATCGATTTATGAAAATCAGTTTTTATGTAATAAGTGAGAGTAAAGCCCAAGATTTCTTGGGCTTTATTTGTCAGTTGACCCAAACAGCGCTTAATAAGAGTACTCAGTCGTTATTGATTCTTACTCAAGATGAGATGTTACTGTCGATGCTTGATGAGGCTCTGTGGGCACAAGAGGCGACAAGCTTTATTCCGCATCAATGCCTTGCGACTTCAACTAATGACACTGCTGATGATAATGCAACTAAAGTAGATAGTGAGGTATTAGCCCCTGTCTTACTGGGTAGCTATATGCCAACCGATTTCAACGGTATTGTACTCAATACCACGCTACATCCAGTTAATGACTTTATGGCAGCGACCAGTAATGCCAAGCCTACTCGAGTCCTTGAGCTTATCAAACCTGATGCGACCAGCGTACAAGAAGGTCGTCACAAATATAAGCACTATAAACAGTTAGGCTATGAGTTGACCCACTTCAAGGTATAACTTGCCCATTGTATACCTTGCCTACCTTAAAGTTATAAAGCTTCCTCTCTCATCACATTTTTTCTTATTTAACAAACCTAATAGACAAGCCAATTGATAAAAACTGGCTTGCCTATACTTATCTGCTGGACTTGCCTGCTTATTCTATTTTAATCGTTTTATCTTTACTTTTTTATCGCCACTGTCACCGCTTCTATAGTCAACTATCACTTACCTTCCTTATGACTGGTAGGCGAATATCTGAAAAAATGCTACCATCCTCCGATTGTTTTTCTACTTTTATAATTAATTTACTTCTGACTGACTACTCGAGGGTGTACAAATGCGTTCATTGATTGCGATGTACCAGCGTATAGGGCTGGTGCCGCTCATTATTATTGGTTTAATATTGGGGGTGTTAATTGGCTGGCTGGCACCAAGTGTTGGTATTGCTTTAGGATTATTAGGTACGCTATTTGTCGGTGCGCTAAAAGCAGTGGCTCCAATATTGGTATTTATTTTAGTTATGGCAGCGATTAGCCAGCATCGCAGCGGTAATGAAGTTTATGTCAAACCTGTGCTTATCATGTATATGTTTGGCACTTTTTTGGCAGCACTAACCGCTGTGGGAGCGAGCTTTTTATTTCCGACTGACTTAGTTCTCGTAAATGCTGATATTGAGCAAGTACCACCGGCCAACCTCAAAGAGGTGTTGACTAACCTGCTCATGAATCTAGTCGCAAACCCTATCAATGCGATCGCTGAAGCCAACTATATCGGTATCTTAGCATGGGCAATCATTATTGGTTTTGCGCTGCGTCAAGCCAGTGACACTGCTCGTACCATCGTTGGCGATTTTGCTGATGCCATCTCGCAGGTCGTAAAATGGGTCATTGCCCTAGCTCCATTTGGTATTTTAGGCTTGGTTGCCAATACAGTCGCTGAAACCGGCTTTGCCTCTTTAGCAGGTTATGCACGTATCTTGATGGTACTGGTCGGTTGTATGCTATTTATTGCATTAGTTGCTAATCCACTTATTGTGCTAGTTAAGACTGGCAAAAACCCTTACCCCCTTGTATTTACTTGCCTACGTGAATCAGGAATTACGGCATTCTTTACGCGTAGTTCGGCGGCCAACATTCCAGTCAACATGAACCTTGCAGGCAAACTGGGTCTACACGAAGATACGTATTCTGTCACCATTCCACTGGGTGCGACCATTAATATGGCAGGTGCAGCCATTACGATTAATGTTTTAACGCTTGCAGCGGCTCATACTCTAGGTATCGAAGTAAGCTTTGCCTCAGCGCTTTTATTGAGTTTGGTTGCCACAGTCAGTGCTTGCGGAGCTTCTGGGGTCGCTGGTGGTTCGCTACTGCTGATTCCATTGGCTGCCAGTTTGTTTAGTATTCCAAATGACATTGCTATGCAAGTGGTTGCGATTGGCTTTATCATTGGTGTCATCCAAGACTCAGCAGAAACCGCGCTAAACTCTTCAACGGACGTACTATTTACCGCAGCAGCTGATCCTAAATACTCGCGTTAATTTTTAGAAAGCTAACATTTATAAACTAAGAATCACAAACAGAAAAAGGCCTCATTTAATCGCTGAGGCCCTTTTTTTTGTCTATTATTCGATATTAGTTTGACTATTTTAAACTGTCAAAATCTACTTCAATGATTGGTGCTTGCCTATCTAACTGACGTTTTAATTGACGTAATTGTTCAACCTCGTCTAGCAGCTCGATTATCAAACCGATGGCAGGCACACTGGCGTCAAAGTCACGACTTAGACGTGAAGCACGGCGCACAGTCGTTAGCTGATAACCTGTGAACTGCTCGCGCTCTGGTACGTCATACTCAATGATGTTTTCTTCTATCAGCTCGATAACCCATTGGCGCTCTTGACCACAGGCGGTCACTAGCTCATCTAAACTCATAATAATGTCGGTAAATTCAGGCGAGTGTTTCATAATTATTATCCTCGTTTGCTCTTTATTTCGTCATCAACGATTAATACTGGTATCGGCAAAAGCTTGCTTTAGGTGCTCATAAGCCTTAGTGGCAGTCTCGCTACTGATATCAGGATTAACGATGTTTAAGGTTAAGTATAGGTCGCCCGCTTGTTTAGCAGGGATACCTTTACCTTTTAGACGTAAGTTACTACCTGACTTGCTGTTTTTGGGAATCGTGACGCCAAGTGTACCTGCTGGCGTACTGACATTGATTTTGTCACCCAATGCTGCTTCCCATGGCGCGATATTTACTGTCTGATAGACATCTGCGCCTTCGATACGGATATTAGATGCGTGACTGATTTTAACCTTTAAAAACAAATCACCATTTTTACCGCCACCCATGCCAGCAGCACCTTGTCCCGCTAGGCGGATTTGCTTGCCATCTGTGATGCCTTTAGGGATTTTAATTTTAAGGGTTTTATTTTCATAATCCACGCTGCCATTGGGCTGACGAACCGGCACATTTAGTTTAATGCTATAGTCATCACCGCTATATACCGAGGCCAAATCCACCGTAATTTCTGCATGTTGGTCTTGACCTTTGTTATCTTGTGCGCCAAAACCACCGCCAAACTGGTCAAAACCACTACTTTGCGTACGACCCCCTGTCTGTCCACGTGCTCCGCGACCAAAAGCTGAAAATATGTCGTCGAAACGAAAGCCTCCACCGCCAAAGGCCTCACCATCGCCAAACTGATCCTTGATGTCTTCCCAGCGGAAACCGCCTTGCCCACCGCCAGCAGACTGTCCACCAAAACCGCCGAAACCTCCAGCACCGCCTTGACCAGCGAATGGATTATCTAACATGGCGTCATACTCGCTACGCTTGTCTTTATCTCTAAGCGTCTCATAAGCGTTGTTAATCTCAGCAATTTTATTATCAGCATCTGGATCGTCACTGACATCTGGATGATATTGACGCACAAGCTTACGGTATTTTTTTTTTGATATCAGCGTCTGAAGCGTCTTTTTTGACCCCTAAAATATCATAGTAGTTTTTTTCTGCCATGTGGTATTTCCTTAAAACAAAAGCATGTTGATGATATTAATATGCCAATTTTAAACAATATGGTATGAATTTTTTATGTAACTTAATGATGATAACAATAAAAGTAGTAAAGACCGTTATATAAATATTACGATTAATATTATTAATATTGCTATTAATAGTATAACTATAAAAATAAACATATATGGACTGGACAAAATGTGAACTCAAGCGTTTTTTACAGTGTGGTAAGGTTAAAGAAAGCTTTTTATAGTAAAATAGCTATATTATTCATACTCATAGGGACTATGAATAACATAGGCAAGAATATCTGTCTATTTTATAAACTGCATATAGGTATTAAATGTCTTATTTGATCAAGTCTTTGATAGTCACGTTATCACTACTACTGACGACCACCGCATTTGCTGGTAATACCAGTTATTATGGTAGTAAGTTCCATGGCAAACGTACTGCTAGTGGTAGTATTTTTAATATGAATGCGATGACTGCTGCTCATAAAACGTTGCCGTTTGGTACGAAAGTAGAAGTAACTAATAAAAAGACGAAGCAAAGCGTAATAGTAAAAATTACGGATAGAGGACCTTTTACTCCGGGACGAATCCTTGATTTGTCTAAAGGCGCTGCTGGTAAAATAAACTGTCAACTTTGTACCACCACCATGAAGATCTTATCTTATGGTGATGGTAAATACCGTAAACAATGATGTAGTAAAAAGGGAGAGCCGACGCT
>NZ_LNUO01000079.1:0-9939 GCF_001462175.1 Psychrobacter sp. ENNN9_III | reverse complement strand
TGATTATCACTAATTTTATGGATATAATCAGTGCAAATCACTAATACTAGATAAAAAAGATGACCGAGAGCCACTTTGCCCGTCAAACCACACATGCTATCGACGATATTGACAAGCGTCTTTTACGTCTATTACAGACTGACGCACGGATGAGCATTACTGAGCTGGCAGAAAACGTTAACCTGTCAGCTACTCCCTGCGCACGCCGTATCAAACGTCTAGAAGATACAGGCATTATCACCGGTTATCATGCTCAAACCGACGCAGAAAAGCTTGGCTATCCACTCGCTATATTTATTGCCATTAGTATGGATCGCCACACAGCTGAGCGTTTTGAGCAGTTTGAAAAAAAGGTGCAAAGCTTCGATGAAGTGATCAGTTGCAGCATCGTTACGGGTCGTTCTGAGGACTACCTAATTAAAGTGCGCGTACGCGATATGGCGCACTATGAGGAGTTTTTATTACATCGGCTAAATCGTATTGAAGGTGTCGCACAAGTGCATACGAGCTTTGAGTTACGAGAAGTATTTAGTCGCAGCATGGTCTAAAAAACTACTTTTAAGAATAATTATTGCGTTGCCGACGAAATAACAGGATTAGAACAAGTCCAATCAATAGCCCAATAGCAGCGACCAATAGCCCTGCATTAAAATTGTCATCCTGCCCTGCTAATGCAACCGTCACTAATGGTCCAATAAACTGCCCGAGTGCATAGGCTAAAGTTGCCAATCCTATGAGCAAATTAGAATAAGCTGGATTGATATTTTTGATAATATTCAAAGTCATTGAGACCATACCAACAAAGGTTAATCCTAAAATTACCGCATTCGCGTATAAGCCAAATGCACCTTTGAACCATAAAGGTAAAAGCATCCCTAATGCTTGTAATAAAGTTAAACCCATCAAGGTTTTTATCTCACCGATACGTTTCGCAAGCGCGCCCCACAGAGGATTGGACAGCATCGCAAAAATACCAACCAGCAACCAAATAAGCAGTCCAGCATAGCTTTGGGTTGTGAGTCGCTGTGCTGCCATGACGGGCAAAAAGGTTGCTGATGTAATATAACCAAACCCCGCCAGCACGTAGCTCGCTGACAACAATGCAATAGCTTTGGTATGTCCGGTGATTGCCTCGTATAATGAACGTTTAAAATTAATATAAGTTTGGCGTATAGACCGGTGCGCAGCATTGGACGATGAGTTTGCTAATCGTGTCTCGCCAGATGCAGTTGTATTTGTATCTGCATTTATTGGTCGTATGCCATAGAGTAGCCAGAGCAGTGGCAAGCTACTCACGCCTGCTACCAGCCAGATAATATCAAAATGATAGCCAAGCAACAATAACCACCAAGTTAATACAGCTGAGAGGCTAATACCTACTCCTATCCCCGCATAATGTAATGCCGAAAGCACAGAGCGACGCTCATTGCTAAAACTTTGAATCACCAATGACGAGCTTAAAATCATTGCAACCCCACTCGCGATGCCTGCGAGCAAACGAATGACATACCATAAGTTTAATGACATCTCCGGTACGGCGAGCAATGTCGTTGTGAACACACTAACAACCGTCCATAGCATTAACATCTGCCACGTGAGTCGCTGCGGCACAAACATAGCGATGAGCGCGCCAATAAAATAGCCGATATAATTAATTGAGGCCATCCATCCAGCAATGGCGGTCGATAGCGACAATTGAACCATAATGTCAGGCAAAGTAGCGGTAAATAAAAAGCGTCCATAACCCATGACCACCGCTAGACAGTAAAGTCCTATCCAAGCGATGGTAATTTCATTGGTGATAATAGGGAAAATTCGGCTGTTAGAAGCAGTCATCATGGCGAAGCCAATTTGTGGTCATCAGCACACAATCCTTTGTGTTACAAGCTATAGATAGCGCTCAAAAAAAGCGGTGAAGTATAAAGCTATGACATATTAAGTGCAGGAGCTGCAGGCTGGCCAGTATCGGTCTGTCCTAATATCTGTACTCGTTGATCGCTAAACATGTCCATGTCAGGGGCCAGCGTACGCATAAACCGATCAAAATATAACAGCTGCTTAGTCAGTAACGCAAAATCACGGGGAAAATGAATGCCATGGCGCTTACCGACTTCAACGATTTCGAGCATCATCTGATTGAGCTCATCGGCCTGTTCTTTACTGTTAAAAGGCACCCCGCTTGTAAACGTAATGTCTTCTGCCATGATGGTTTTCATCATGCGTTGTAAGTCATCTGCTAAGTCCTGTACATCGACATTACTGCGACTATGAGTCATCTCCATATCGATCATATGCTGCGCCATCGCTTGATAATTATTATCTTGCAACGCCTGCATCATGCCCATACAGGCACGCCAGCTTTCGGCTTTAAGCTTACCCACAATGCCAAAATCCAAAAATCCGATTCGGCCATCGGTTAGCAGCATTAAATTGCCCGCATGCAAGTCAGCGTGAAAGCTATTACAGAACATAAGACTTGCAAACCACGTATTCAACGTATCTGCCATTACTTGCGCTGGGTCATCACAATACTGGCGCATAGCTGTCTCGTCAATCATAGAAACGCCGTGCAATTGACTCATAGTCAGGACGCGTTTGGTAGTCAGCTCATCATAGACCACTGGCGCCACTACCCTTGTGTTCCCTGTTACGCTCAAAAATTGCTGAAAATCGCGAATGTTTTGTGCTTCGCTAATAAAGTCAGTTTCGGCCAACATACGTAAACGAATCTCATCGATAATCGGTGCAATGCTGGCAAACTTCATTGACGGCATGAGTAGCTCAACGATTTTGGTTACCCCGTGCAACACCCCTAAATCCGTTTGCATAATGGTTTCAACTTCAGGCTTTTGCACCTTTAACACCACTTCATCGCCATTATGTAAACGCGCGGCATGCACCTGAGCAATGGAGGCTGATGCTAAAGGCTTTTCATCGATGAATGCAAATTTGTCAGACAGCGTTTGCCCATCGACGGCCAGCTCATCCGTCAACACCTGCTCGATGTAGGTATAAGATAATGGTGTCGTTTGATCCAAACAGTCTTGAAAGGCTTCTACATATTCACGCGGAAATAACGAGGGCGTGCTGGCTATAAACTGTCCGATTTTAATATAAGTCGTACCAAGCTGCTCAAAAGTATCTTTTAACAGCTTGGCATCAGGCTTCTCGCCTTTTGCAACTCTTAGTGCAGATAATCCGGCGACACTGACCGTCTGACGCATACGGTTAACCACATTGAACGAATGCTTGAGTAAATGAGGACGATGAATTTTCATAAAAAACAACTATAATTAGAAAACAAAATTGGGTGATAAAAAATACTGTGACAGTTAAAATGTGACGCTAAATAATACAAAACCAAATAACGGTGAAATAACTAAACAGCGCACACAGGACAATGCTTGTCTTGCCGATAGCCCATCAGGCGCTGCTGCATCCGGCTACCATCCCACAAAAGCAGCTTATTAATCAGTGGATTTTTGGTTAATCCTAAATATTGTAGCGCAGCGTTGGCCTGCAAATTACCCATAATAGCAGTGGTACTGGCAAGCACTCCAGAATTGGCGCAGGTACGCTCATCGACCTCTGCATCATGCGTCACTGAACCAAAGACGCAGTAGTAACAGCCTGTATTTAACTTCGGCTCAAATAATGCCAATTGACCTTGCATGCCTATCGCTGAGGCAGTCAATAGCGGGATTTGGAAACGCACACTAATGCGATTAATAATGTCGCGCGTGGCAAAGTTGTCGGTACAATCTAGTAAAAGATTGGGCTTACCTGTCGCCATACCAAGCAGCTCATAAGCGTTGTCTTCACTCAAGCGTGCAACTGTACCGCAAGCAGATGCTAATGGATTAATTTCCTCAAGCATCTTGGCAGCGGTCAATGCCTTAGGCTGACCGATATCTTTGGGTAAAAATAGCGTTTGCCGCTGTAAATTGCTCGCCTCAATCTCATCGTCATCAATCAGATGAGTTTGCCCAAGTCCTGCTCGCACCAAAGTCTCAGAAGCTGGGCAACCTAAACCGCCTGCGCCTATCATGACTACGCGAGACGATTTCAGTCTTAGCTGAGCGTCGACATCCCAGCCTTCAAGCAATACCTGCCGTGCATAACGCATTAGCTCATCATCTGATAACTGCTTGGATTCTAACGACTGCACCATATTTATCACCAAAAATCTATTACCATAAATAGCTGATAAAATTAAACCAACTACCCAATCTGTCCAAGCGTCACACGATCATTACCACCAAAGTCCTGCACCGTTTGTACTGCGCTAAAGCCTTTATCTGACAATATTTGCCGTACTGCTGCTCCTTGATCATAACCATGCTCAATCGCCAATATTCCACCTGCATGTAGATGTTGCGGTGCATACCGGACAATATGCTCTATATCCGCAAGTCCGTGATTGGGTGCACTTAGGGCACTAATAGGCTCGGCTACTAAACGCACCAAATGCTCATCGGTTTCGTCAATATAAGGAGGATTGGAGACAATCACATCGAATAAGTGCTCATCCTGAGTAGACAGCTCGTCATACCAGCTGCTTTGTACAAACTCAATATCGGCAACATCATTGATAGCGGCATTATGTCTAGCCACTTTCAATGCCTCTGCTGATAAATCAACCGCTACAGTTTGCCAACTATCATCTTTTAATTGATGTTTTAACTCATGCGCCAAACTGATAGCGACACAGCCTGAGCCAGTACCCAAATCTAACAGCCGCTTTGGCTTAGGAGCATCATTTAGGCACTTTGGCTGAGATTGTATCCAATTTAAAACTTGTTCGACCAAAACTTCAGTGTCAGGCCGAGGGATTAAAGTGTGCTCATTGACAGTAAAATTGAGCGACCAAAACTCTTGCTGCCTCGTCAAGTACGCAAGCGGTATGCCAGCCTGCATTTTGGCAACACCAGTATTAAATTGCTCAAGCTCACTATCGGACAGCTGATAACTTTCATCAGTAATTAAAAATGAGCTTGGTTTATCGATGACATGTAACAACCAATCAGTCAACCAAAATGGCGGCAGCGTATCTCTCGTATCACCATTTGTTAGTTGCCAGATTTGCTGCTTTATTTGATAAATGGTGAACGCTGTCATAGATAACTCTTAAAAATACTGTCTAGCAATTTGGGTTACAACATGGCTACTCGTTGACGTTAGTCTGTTGCACGTGGTGGCTCTTTAGTGTCAGTTAGATTTGGATTGGTTTTAGTCAAGCTAGTAATAGTATTACCACCGTTGTTACTATCGTCGTTGTCACTATAAATATCATCATTATCACCGATTATAATATGTTTATCGACAAGATAAATCAGTGCCAAAATGGGTATACCGATAGCAAAAGTGAAAATGAAAAAGAACGGATAACTGGTGTTATCGACAATAGTACCTGAATAACCACCCAGTACTTTGGGTAGCAATGTCATAAGCGATGAAAATATTGCATACTGTACTGCGGTAAAACGAATAGAAGTCAAAGCAGACAAAAAGGCAATAAATACTGCACTAGCAAGACCTGCAGCAAGGTTATCAAAGATGACGGCTAGATACATATAGGACAAACTACCAGGATGGTATGTCAATAATACAAACAACAAGTTAGTCGCACAAGCCAATATCGCCCCAACCATCATGGCTTGCATCATGCGCAGTTTTTGAGCCAACAACCCACCCAAAAAGCCTCCAGCAATCACCATAACGACGCCGACTAATTTTACCGCATTGGCAATATCAGTCTTGGTAAAGCCCATATCTTGATAAAAAACATTGGATATTACCCCAGCCACAATATCTGAAATACGATATAAGCCAATAAGCGCTAGTAGCAACAAGGCTTTTTTGCCATAACGACGAAAAAAATCAGCAATAGGCTCAATCCACGTTGTCTTGGCAACTTCTGCTTCTACAAGATTGGCTTTTACCAACCCATAACCAATAGCCAAAGCCACTGTCAGACTCAATACCATACGCACTAATTCGTACAAAAACCCTAAAAGCGCACTTTCTGTCGCAGGAAGCAGTGATCCCAAATTTGCAAATATGAACACAAAACCTATGACTGATAACGCAAATACTAAGACCAGACGTGAATAGTCTGATGTCTTGCGTTCAACACGTACCTGATCACTAACTGGCTCATGAATGATCAAAGTGGTCGCGACCCCAATCCCCATTACCCCTGCCATAACCCAGTAAGTATTGCGCCATGCTTCATAGCTATAAAGTGCCTCAGTTGAGCCAAAATAATCTGCCAAATATAGCGCACCTGCCCCAGCGACGATCATACCCAAACGATAGCCTGCAGTATACATGGCAGACAATACCGACTGTAGACTTGGGGGAGCAAGCTCAATGCGATAAGCATCGATGACAATATCTTGAGTAGCGGAGGAAAAACCTAGTAATACCGCCCCAACTGCCATATAAATAAGACTACCTTCATTGGTTGGATTGACACTTGCCATCAGACAAATCGCCAAAATGATCAACAACTGAGCAACCAATATCCAGCTACGACGACGGCCCAATAGTTTGGTCAATATAGGAAGTGGTACGGCATCAACCAATGGTGCCCAAATAAACTTGAACGAATAGCCAAGCGCCGCCCAACTAAACATCGTTACCACACTGCGATCAATACCAGCCTCACGCAGCCACAGTGAAAGGCTCGAAAAGATAAGCAAAATGGGAATGCCAGCGACAAACCCCAAAAACAACATAATAATGGCGCGTCGATCGAGATAAGCTTTTGCCGCCTCTCCCCATGATTTTTTGGCAACTGGAGGATTTGGAGGCACAGGTTGGACAGCAGACATAACTATTCACCAAAAATTAAAACAAAAAACACAACCTTCTACCATTTTTATCAATCATTAGTATCAACTGTACGCACTGAGATGATAAAAGCTGGTTAAAGTCGTACAAAAAAAGCCACACTTGTAGCAAAATTGAATTATGGTACTTCAGAACGTCTACATTGACTAGACATTCTATCGAAATTTCTGCATTAAAGTTTGATAACTTAGCTTAATAAGCTTGTATTTTCCAGCATGGTAAACTTATGTGTTATTAGCTTACGAGATTATTAATACTTACTCACTACTTATACAATCATTACTTGTGCACTTTTTCCTATAAGGATTTTTATTCCTTTCATATTTTTTACGAAAAAAATAATACCAATATTAAGTAGAATCGTTATACGTCACAAACTTGTATCTTTTCTATATTCCTAATTATCATAAACTGATAACAATATCTTATATACAAGAATAATAGATTTGTTTTACACTGGTTACCTACTGCATAACTGTACATTTTTATATACAGACAGCGTTTGTGTATTTATACAATAGGATTAACTAATGGCAATCGACGTAGTGGTCAATCAGCGGCATCTACAAATCCAGCTCAAACAGTTGGAAACGGTATGGCATACGGTAATCAACGGCTATAATCTAAGTCAAGCAGCGACAGTATTACATACCAGTCAATCAAGCTTATCAAAGCATATAGCAGCACTTGAGAACCAACTCAAAACTGAAGTATTCATTCGCCAAGGCAAACGTCTGACGGGTCTTACGACCATGGGCACAGCGCTCATGCCGCATATTGAATCTATCTTTGCCGAAATTCGTACGATTGAGAATCTCAGTCTCGATTTTAACAATCCCAATATTGGTACATTGACGATTGCCACCACTCATACGCAGGCACGATATGTTTTGCCAAAAGTAGTCAAAGAGTTCAAAGCACGATTTCCGAAAGTAAACCTGATATTGCAGCAAGCTGACCCTGAGACCATCGCACAAATGGTGATACGCGGGCAAGCTGATATCGGTATTGCAACCGAGTCATTACTGCATAACGACTATCTACGTTGTTTTCGTTATTATGACTGGACACATCGCGTCATCGTACCAAGCGATCATGAGCTTGCCGGACAAGAATCCATCGACTTACCTACCCTTGCAAGCTATCCGATTGTGACCTATCACGGCGGTTTTACAGGACGCGGGGCCATTGATAAAACTTTTGATGAAGCAGGATTAGAGCCTGATATTGTATTGGCCGCACTCGATGCTGATGTGATAAGCACCTACGTCGGTCTGGGTTTAGGAGTTGGCATTATCGCTGAGATGGCATTTGAACCAAGTCATTACCAGAATTTAACCGCAATTCCAGTGGAGCACTTTGGTCGCTTTACCAGTTGGATGGCGGTACGCGATGACGCTGAAATCCGCCAATATGGCCGTGCTTTCATGGAGCTGTGTCAAAAGCAGTTTAGTGCATAGCTCTTTTAACAGTAATTATTTTAGGCATAGTTAATTAACACTTTTACTCATAAAAACATTCAGCGGCACCGTTATCAGTAGATAGCGGTGCCGTTCGCTTTTCATCATGTCATTTATGCTATAAATTTATTATCTGCTTTTGTACGTCCATCCCATTATTAAGATTTGTTATCGCCTTAACTCCTGACCTTTATATTCTATATAACTGCCCCATCATATTACCTATCAAACATTCAAGAGTTTTTATAACTGCCCCATCATATTACCTATCAAACATTCAAGAGTTTTTATAAACAGCCTATACAAGACTGTCAAAAAAATCATGAGTGCTTTTAAATTTATGAAACAGGTGAACTATGAGTAACACAATCCCATTATCCTTTTTAGACTTAGCGCCCGTTCCTGAAGGTAAAACCATCGCTGAAGGTATTGCGCAGACGGTGGCGACCGCGCAGCGCGCAGAAGAGATCGGCTTAAACCGTTACTGGATGGCAGAGCATCACAATATGCCAGGTATCGCTAGTGCAGCAACCTCAGTACTCCTATCGCATATTGGTAGCCAAACCAAGCGTATTCGTATTGGAGCGGGCGGTGTCATGCTGCCAAACCATGCGCCATTGGTTATCGCTGAGCAGTTTGGCACCTTGCAAGCTTTATACGGCGACCGTATCGATTTAGGGTTGGGCCGTGCTCCTGGTACTGATGGTGCGACTTTTCAGGCCTTACGTCGACAAATGAAAGATGCTGAGCGCTTTCCACAAGATGTGCAGGAGCTGATGTATTTCCTAGGTGATGGTACAGACAACGGCCCTGTACAGGCGTTTCCTGGGGCCAAATCAAACGTTCCTATTTGGATCTTAGGTTCATCGTTATTCGGCGCTACCCTAGCGGCACATTTAGGATTGCCTTATGTGTTTGCCTCTCACTTTGCACCGCAAATGCTCAATCAGGCTATCACAACGTATCGTGAGCAATTCAAGCCATCTGTTTATCTTGATAAACCTTATGTCATGATAGCGGCGAACCTACTACTCGCTGACGATGACGCTACTGCGCATTATCACTTTACCTCGGCACAGCAAAGTTTTGTACGTTTACGCCGCGGTGAAACAGGTCAAATGCCAAAGCCTACTCATGATATGGACAGCATTTGGAGTTCAAGCGAAAAAATGATGGTAGAAAACGCGCTATCGATATCATTCATTGGCTCTGTTGATACCGTTAAACCAAAACTTACTGAGTTTTTGACAAAATATGAGCCAAACGAGCTAATCGTAACAGCGAACGTTTATGATCAGGCCACGCGCTTACGTTCACTTGAACTTACACCTGAGCTAAACTTGTTTACTTTACAACAAGAGGAGACGCTTGCATAATTGAAGGTGAACTCTAATGAGATAACGGTCATGGAATCATCTGCTTTTATTGGTTCATCAATATTTTTATACATTGTTGCATTTATTGTAGTGATGGTCGTTGGAGGGTATTTGACGTATCATACAAGTGCAAAAAGAAAGCAGCAGCGTAAAGACAAGCGAGATAGAGACAAGCGAGATAGAGATAATTTAAATTGATGTAGCCTAAATTTATACCAAAAAAGCCGCTTTCTCTTATTTGAGAAGGC
>NZ_LNUO01000078.1:0-16129 GCF_001462175.1 Psychrobacter sp. ENNN9_III | reverse complement strand
CCAAGGTTTTTTTGTTCTGCTTGTTTTGCGACATATAAAGCCACTGCTGCATCGAAACTTGCCGCACCTACAGACTTAAACAAAGTGACTCCATCAGACTTAGTGACCTCTTCTTTTAACGCACCCGTTGCTAACGCTTGCAAATCACCGCTGAGATCATCCCAAGTCCATGTACAATCAGAGTTATCATGCGCTTGGATTAAATCGCCCGCTTCGTGACGGCTACCAGCCAAGTCATCAACGACGACCATGCTACTGCTTGCAACGATGTCGTTACCGATCTCTTTCATTGTTGCTTGATAGGCGCCTACCGCATTGATATGGGCATCGGCTTTAATTTGATCAACACTAAATAAACCTTCAGTCGCCCGTGTTGCAACATTAATGATATCGGCATCACGAACCGCTTCACTCATCTCTTCACAGACCTTGATTTCAACGTCCCACTGGGCATAATCATTAGCAAAACGGGTTTTAAATTGCTCCGCACCTTTATGGTTTCTGTTCCATAAATACACTGTTTTAATGTCAGGGCGTACCGTTAATACAGCGTTTAACTGCTCATAAGCCATACCGCCACAACCAACCACAGCGACACTCTGACAATCAGACTTTGTCATATACTTAGTAGCGATACCTGATAATGCTGCCGTCCTCACCTGAGTTATATAAATGCCATCCATAATGGCTAATATCTCGCCAGTATCATTGTTTGATACGGTAATAATAGCGGTGGTCGTTGGCATATTACGACTAGGATTATCAGGGCAAATAGTGACGAGCTTTACGGCAGTGTACTCTTTTTCACCATTATAGATAGTTGCTGGCATCGATAAATGCGAGCCTGAGCTATGCTTCTTATCCTCACTAAATGTCTCAATGACTAAACGTTCAGGCGCCTTTACCCAATTAGGATGCGCCGCTTGCTGATGTAATAGCTCTTCAATGGCATCAATAGCTGCTTGCATATTGAGATGTTCGGTCACTACTGCTTGGTTTAATAACTGCACTGTGAGCACTCCTTGCTTGTTGAATTTGTAAATTTATAATCGTATTTATTATGGAGTTGTTGTTACTTCCATCTACTCGATACTTATACACGTCTCATCATGCCTTTATCTATCAAATAAGACAATAGGCGTAACGACAACCATCCGATACTGAGTTAAAAATTACCCAGCATGCACTATATTATTAAAAAACTTCAAAATAAAGCTCTGTCTGATTTTCTAGGTAAATTAAAAAATGCGATTTAAGGTAGCTTTTCTAGATTGCTGCGATATATAGCTACTACATCCACCCTAAAACACGTAACATCGCCGCGCCAATCGCCATGCCAAACATTCCAACTACCGTGGTAAAAGCCAAAATATTGGCGGCGAGCACATCGTTACCACCCATTGCTTTTGCCATTACATAACTGGCAGCGGCAGTCGGTGATGCTGCCATCAAAAACAGCACCCCCATATGTACACCCGTCAGCCCAAAGCCCAATCCTACTGTAATAGCGACTACTGGTGCTACAACAATACGGCCGATACTCGCCTGCATGGACAAGCCCGATGGATGCAGCATTGACTTTAAATCGATACTGGCTCCGGCACAAATCAATGCTAATGGCAATGCTACGGCTGCTAGTAAGTCGCCAGTCGTATGAATGACACCAGTAAGTGGCGGCAACATAAGAGCCTTATAAGCAAAGGCAGCTAATAAGGCGATGATTAATGGATTGGTAAATAGCTTTTTAATAATCATAGTGCTGCGACTCGCCCACGTATCATCCATGCTTTTGGACACACGACTAAGAGTAATAACGGCTAAGATGTTAAATAATATCGTCACCACACCCATATAGACTGCACCGACACTTAAGCCACGCTCTCCGTAGGCGTTGGCAACTGTTGCCAGTCCAATAATGGCCATGTTGCTGCGAAATATACCTTGTACGAATACTCCTTGATCCGCTGGACGACTGACAAAACGCTTGGCATAAATCTCTGCACCGATAAATAAGATAAAGGTCACCAAAATACCAGCAACTATCAGCGTGATTTGTTTGCCATAATCAACCTCACTATCGACCACACTAAAAAAAAGCAAACAGGGCAAACAATAGTTAAAGACAAAGTTTGAGGACTGATCAATAAAGGTTTGGCTCGCCTCGCCGCGTCTTTGCATAAAAAAACCCAACCCCATTAAGGCAAGGTTGGGCAGTACAATGGTAATCGCAAAAACAATGGCTTCGATCATAAATAAGCTCGGAACGACAATGTACTCAAAGCTGTATTTTCAAAGCCATGAGCACATACTTGTTATAGGTTAGGTTAAATTATGGATGAGTAAAAGATGTACTGTATCTTTACTTATGATCTGGCTTTTTTACCCACTTACCATCAGCATTTTTTTCGTAGACATTCTCAACAGCTGCCCATGCGGTAGCAAACCAACGTGACTCATCATCATACTGCTCGCTTGCACTATTAAATGCTGCACGAAATATTTCTTGTGCATGTTTGGGTAAGTTGTCTTTTACCGAATCTGGTAGGTCTGATAACTTGTCAAAAGGCATAATTTTACTCCTCGTTTATGTTTGGTTGACGTCATTTCTAGCAATTTTATTTTACCTATTATTTCTTACTAAACCGAAATATAACAGTGCTAAGCTGTTTTTGAATTGTTAAGCGTATAGCCATAAAAAAACCCACAATGTTATTACACTATGGGTTTTATACACACTATCTACGCTTTAATTTACCGTTATCAAAAATGCACACATTAAGAATCTAATGCCGCTTTTACTTTTTTCTGCTTTTTCACAGTCATTGCCAATAGTTGAACGGCAGCAGGAGTCACACCACTCACGCGCCCAGCTTGGGCAAGCGTGGCAGGACGTACTTGCGTGAGCTTTTGTACAATCTCATTTGATAGCCCTGACACGATGCTGTAGTCAAAATCCATTGGCAGCTTAGTATTTTCCAAGCGCTTCATTTGTTCAATTTCTTCGGACTGACGATCAATGTAGCCGGCGTACTTAACCGAGATTTCAATCTGCTCACCCACCTGCGCATCGACTTGCGAATCAGTAATAGCGGCAATATCGGCAAAGTGGATTTGCGGACGTTTCAGCAAATCAAAAGCAGTCGCTTCTTTGCTAAGTATTTCGCCTGTTTGCTCAGTGACTTTTTGTCCCAAAGCATTCGCAGGGGTTGCCCACATATCTTTTAGGCGGGCAGATTCTGTAGCAATGGCTTCCATTTTCTGTTGATACGCCTGCCAGCGCACGTCATCAACCAAGCCAAGCTTACGGCCCGTCTCAGTCAAGCGTTGATCCGCATTGTCTTCACGCAAGAGCAAACGATATTCTGCACGGCTAGTAAACATACGATACGGCTCAGTTGTGCCATGAGTGATAAGATCGTCGACAAGCACGCCAAGATAAGCTTCATCACGGCGCGGTGTCCACGTTTCAAACTCACTATTATTACTAGTGACGAGTGCGGCATTCGTTCCTGCTAGCAAACCCTGCACGCCCGCTTCTTCATAGCCAGTCGTACCGTTGATTTGACCCGCGAAGTACAAACGATCAATAGACTTGGTCTCAAGCGTCGGCTTTAGGTTTTGTGGATCAAAATAATCATATTCAATCGCATAGCCTGGACGGGTAATGTGCGCGTTTTCTAAGCCTTTCATACTATGAATAAACTCTAACTGCACATCAAATGGTAAGCTGGTTGAGATACCATTTGGATACAGCTCATGCGTCGTCAGACCTTCTGGCTCAATAAAGATTTGATGACTGTCTTTATCAGCAAAACGGTGAATCTTATCTTCAATCGATGGGCAGTAACGTGGACCCACGCCTTCAATTTTGCCAGAGAACATCGGTGAGCGATCTAAATTGTCACGGATAATGTCATGGGTACGCGCATTGGTATGCGTAATATAGCAGTTGACCTGTTCAGGATGCATGGATACATCACCCAGGTAGCTCATCACTGGCAACGGTGTATCACCGGGCTGTACCGTCATTACACTAAAGTCAACGCTACGCGCATCGATACGTGCGGGCGTGCCTGTCTTTAAGCGACCTACTGGTAGCTTTAGCTCACGCAAACGGTCTGCCAATTTAATGGACGGTTGATCTCCTGCGCGTCCGCCTTTTGAGTTCTCAAGACCGATGTGAATGACACCTCCCAAGAATGTTCCTGAAGTCAAAACCACAGTTTCGGTCTTAAAGATAATGCCAGTGGATGTGACAACCGCCGTCGCGCGACCATTTTCTACCAAAATATCATCAGCACCTTGCTGAAATAAATCTAGATTAGGCTGGTTCTCAAGTGTCTCACGGATAGCGGCTTTGTACAAAATACGATCTGCCTGCGCACGAGTAGCACGTACAGCAGCACCTTTGCGACTATTCAGTACGCGGAACTGGATACCTGCCTTATCCGTTGCCAATGCCATAGCACCACCTAGCGCATCAATCTCACGCACTAAGTGTGATTTACCAATACCGCCAATCGCCGGATTACAGCTCATCTGACCCAGCGTCTCAATATTGTGCGTCAACAGCAAGGTCTGCGCGCCCATACGTGCGGATGCTAAAGCTGCTTCTGTGCCAGCATGACCGCCACCGATCACTATCACGTCGTAATTTTTCGGGTATTGCATGTATGCCTCACTTGACTCACAACGTCGCTTTTGGCTCACCACATCTTAGTTATAACAAGCAAGCCATGAGCAAATAAACGTCGGTCGAATTAGAAGAAACAACGACCAAAACAAGCCGTTGGTTAGAAAATAGATAACCAGTTATTATAACAATTTTTTGATATTTAAAAAATGCTCAAATAAAAACTATTTAAATTAAAGTACTTTAGAACATATTAATTTTATATCAAATCAACTATATGAAGCATTATTCTATACTGTTACCAGGACTTAACGGTACAATGCGATCTTTTTGGTTACTGTTACCAGGACTTAACGGTACAATGCGATCTTTTTGGTTACTACCCAGCATATGATGGCTACCATAGCCTTCTGGATTAATCTGTAGATAAGCATTCATCTGACCAATAGCATCGCCATCATTACTGGCTAAAACCTGCTCTTTTATCATATCAACGGGTGGCAGTGGCAAGTTTTTGAGTAATGCCAAGCGCTGGTCATTGTCACCTTTATTGACAACCAGCTCAATAAGCTGACGCGCATCGATGGGTAAATCTGGCGTGTTTTGCGCCAATAATGCCAAATGATAAGCGCCAGCAGTGTCTTGATCGGTTACAACGCGCTGCTCGATAGCGACATAAGTCGCTTCTGTGGCACCGCCTGCCACACTGAGCTGATGGATACATTTAAGCGCAGAGTTCGGCTCATTACCTGCCATCTCAATAAGACGTAGAGACTCAGCTTTTAGATGTTCACGGCGCTTCTCGAGGGCAGTTTGCCCAGTCGCTTCTTGTTGCATAGCTGATGCGTCGTTTTTTAATTGGTCGTTCATAAGTATCTCTTATTAACTAAATTGTATTTATCTTAACCACTATATGGGGCTAAAACCGATAAAAACAACAAAGTGCATAGACAACAAAAAACCCGAGCAACTATATAGGTTACTCGGGTTTGCGATGTCAAAAAATACAAATCACTTATACAAAAAGTAGTTTTAGACAATAAAGTAGTCCAAAAAAAAGCGATAAGTCATTAAGCAGCAGGACTATTTGCTTCAACCAACGGCTTTAGCTCACCTGATTGATACATCTCAAGAATAATATCTGACCCGCCCATTAATTCACCATCAATCCATAACTGTGGAAACGTTGGCCAGTTACCAACTTTCGGTAAGGTCGCACGGATTTCTGGATTTTCTAAAATATTAACGAATGCAAACGGGCGACCAATTTGGGTCAATACTTCGATAGAGCGCGCAGAAAATCCGCACTGCGGAAACTGCGGTGTACCTTTCATATATAGAAGAACTTTATTTTCTTTGATTTGATCACGAATCAGTTGTTCAACATCATTTGCAGCGGTATTTGGGGTTTGCTCACTCATAAAAGCTCCTATTGATAAAGCAGTTCATTGAAATTAAAAAGGCTGTGCTAATTAATAATTAGGTAAAGATATGGTAGATACATGGGGCAACCAGCACAGTATTGCAAGCAGAATATAATTTGGTTCGGCCAATCACTGTTAGAATAACGCTACCTAGGCTTGACAGTATTAGGGACCAATAATACCACGGCACTGGCCATAATGCCCTCTTGCCGACCGGTAAAACCGAGTTTTTCTGTGGTTGTGGCTTTAATGCTGACATTGTTGATGGCAGTTTGCAAATCACTAGCGATATTTTCGCGCATAGCCAAACTATGTGGGGCAAGTTTTGGGCGCTCACACATCACCGTAATGTCAGCGTTACCGAGCGTGTAGCCTGCTCCTTGTACCTTGTTATAGACATAGCGTAGCAATACCCGAGAGTCCAGACCAGCATGGGCTGCGTCAGTATCAGGAAAGTGCTGACCGATGTCGCCAAGCGCTAATGCACCTAATAGCGCGTCCGCAAGCGCATGTAGTACCACATCACCATCTGAGTGCGCAAGTAGACTATGGCTGTGCTCGATAGGCACACCCGCTAGCATGACATATTGCTGCTGTTGACCATTGTTATGAAACGCATGGACATCAATACCTTGACCAATTTTTATCATTGTTATCCCAAAATAAGCGTGATTAAAATAATTTAAAACTACTATATGAATTTTCCAAGCAGTAAGATGCCATAGCTCGCCACCAGTTTCAATTAGCTGGTATAATATAGTCCTTATTTTATCATCATACCTACTCTAAAAATAAACCAAATCCAAAAGATGAGATATCCTGCCAACTTACTAAGCCTATTAACTTTAGTAGTTGTCTTAATTCAGTAGTATTTCAAACTTTGGACAAGGTATAAAAAGTTGAGCCGTCCTATGTCTGTCATGTCAAATACATCAACCCTATCAACTTCTGATTCTTTTAGCATCCAGCGCCCCTTGACGCTCGCTGATATCGACAACCCCAGCACCAAGCATGTGATCGTTGGCATGTCAGGTGGTGTCGATTCTTCTGTGTCAGCCGTCCTACTCCAGCAAGCAGGTTTTAAGGTAGAAGGTCTTTTCATGAAGAACTGGGAAGAGGATGATGGCACCGAATACTGCACTGCCATGGACGACTTAGCCGACGCACAAGCAGTGTGTGACAAAATCGGTATTAAGTTGCACACGGCCAACTTTGCCATGGAATACTGGGACCGCGTGTTTGAGCATTTTTTAGCGGAATATAAAGCGGGGCGCACGCCTAATCCTGACATTTTATGCAATAAAGAGATCAAATTTAAAGCATTTTTAGACTATGCCTTGACTCTTGGTGCTGATTATATTGCAACAGGTCACTATACCCGTCGCAGCGTCAACTACAAAAATAGCGATGGCATGCTAGTTGCACAGCTACTGCGTGGCCTTGACAACAATAAAGACCAAAGCTACTTCTTACATGCAGTTGGCGGCGACAAAATTGCCAAGACCTTGTTCCCCGTGGGTGAGCTTGAAAAACCAGCCGTACGTCAGATCGCTGAAGAGCATGATCTTGTTACCGCTAAAAAGAAGGACTCAACTGGCATTTGCTTTATTGGTGAGCGCCGTTTTAAGGACTTTTTACAGCAATACTTGCCTGCGCAAAAAGGCGACATCATTACTGACGACGGACACATCATTGGTACTCACGATGGATTGATGTACTACACGTTAGGTCAGCGTGGTGGCATCGGTATTGGCGGCGTCAAAGACCGTCCTGAAGAGCCTTGGTTTGTGCTCGCAAAAGACTTGGACAAAAACCGTCTTATCGTCGGTCAAGGTCACGCGCATCCGATGCTCATGAGTAATGAGCTGCAAGCTTACAAGCTCGACTGGATTGATGGTCTACCGCCTGCAGATATATTTAGCACCGAAGGATTACGCTGCATGGCAAAATCTCGCTATCGTCAGCCAGATCAAGCTTGTCATGTATTTGCCACAAACTCAGACGGCAGTGAAGTACGAGCCGTATTTGATGAGCCGCAGCGCGCGGTGACGCCAGGTCAGTCAGCCGTGTTTTATATCGATGAGGTATGTCTTGGTGGCGGGGTGATTGCCTCTATTGACGCACCGTGCGGGCTTTAATTATTTTCTACCAATACTTATTAGTAGCTTACATTATGAATAGCTAAAAAATAATAGTTCAAAAATGGTAGCTTGCAAATTTCCAATTATATTAGTTATATCAGTTACACTTATAGGATACTTCATGACTGGCCGCTTTATACCTGTTTTGAACACTGTAAAATCATATTCAACATTCAAAAGTCAGATCATTGCTTTTTTCGTTATTACCACCCCGATATTTGCTCAAGCCATTCCTACAAATTTCGGAACATTTATTCGCGACACAAATACAATCGCAGGTAGTATTGCATCAGGCACTTACCGAACAGCAGAAAATGCCACGGGTAAGTTTAAGGTCACCGCAGGGGCAGCTAATGGTTACAATGGCGCAAGTGTCAGAGTTGGTGACAATGGTATTGAAATCAAAAATGAGGCCAATGCTGGCAATGACAGAGATAAGTTTACTCATACGATAATTATTACGCCTGATGACATCACTTCTTTACATACTATAAAAATTGGCCAAACCAGCTATACCACAGGTGGTAACTCTGAGATTGCTCGTCAAACCTTGAGCTTTACTCAAAACTCTCAGATCAATCTGCCTGTAGAAGCGACGGTTAGAAAAAACCCCGACGTTGGCTATTTTTTTGGCGCCATGGGTGATTACTTTATGGGTAAAAGGATATCGCGCGATAGCTTTAGCTCTAATAATGCGACTAGTCAGCCGCAGCTACGTGTTGATAGCTTCAGTGATGGCAACAATGACCTTTACTATTATAGCTTAACAGCACTAAACGGTACTGGTAATAGTAGCTCATTTACGCCAAGCACTAATAATAGCGGTGAAGTGAGCTTTGGCGCGCAAAAAAGAGGTACATTACCTCCAACTCCTACTTTTGAAAATATTTTAAAAGACAGCTCCACCAACCCTAATAATAGAAATTCATACTCTCCTCTAAACACTAATACTCTTATCCCTAATAACAGTAGCTACGTAAGCTATGGTATCGAAAACTCAAAAAGCAATTATGTGATTGCAGTCAGAAATGCAGAATCGGTAACTTTAACCTACCAAGGCATTATGAAAGGCAACAGTGCTATCGAAGCTGATGTGGTTGGAGAGACATATAATGAATGGATCAGCTTTGGTATAGAAAGCACTCCTTATTACTATGTCTTTTCTGGTACTGTATTTGATGACAATGGTGGTATTACTACTGCAGAGGCAGATGCTAGTAACGCAAACATAACGAGCGGCGCCTACAGCAATAAACCCAATTATTTTAATGGGCTATTTAACAGTGCTTCTGAATCTGGTATTGCCGGTAGCACAGTCAAAATAGTCAATAGCTGTGATAATCCAACCATCACATATGCCGCACAATCTGTAAAATCCTCTGGTAGCGATATTGGTACATACCAGCTTAAAGTCCCTATAACTGACCTTGGTAGTCAAGCTAGCGTTTGTCTATTAGAAGAAAGAAGCGGTACTACTTACCCTATTCGTACGACGACTAATAAAAAGGCTATTACGTTAGAGAATGCGAAATATGAGTATCAAAATAATAACTTTGGTAGAGTTATTGATCAAAACGTAGCTTTAGTGCTAGAAAAAGAACAGGCTGCTAATGACTGCAAAGTGACTGATATTACCAGTCTCACTTATAGCAAAGACCCCCTTTCTAGCTCAGAGACTGGCGCAGGCGCAGATATTAAGCCTGGGAATTGCATTGCTTATAAGATTACTGCGACCAACCGTGCCAATATCGATATTAACAACTTCGTCATGCGCGACATTCTCCAAAAAAAAGGCGACAACAATGCCGCAGTAACGTCGAAACTCGCTAATCCTAGTTATCAGGCAAGTGATTATGCGAGCGATAGTGTGCCGATTGGAGAAAACGGAACGGTGAAAACAGTACCTTTAAGTTTAAGTGCCAGAACTCATCGTAGTTTTTACTTTAATACTCAGTATGGGACAACGCAATCAGATACTGTCGATGCACCCTAAATATGAAAATACACCTTAAATATAAAGTTATATGAATAGACGGGTTTTTTACATTCGCATTTCTGCTATATTACGCGCAACTATTTTTACCCCGTGCTTATATAGCGATTTTTAGTCGCTATACCTTTGCAATTTTTATCTCATAACTATCGAGGCATCACTATGACTCCACTTACCGCACTCTCCCCAATCGACGGTCGTTACGCATCCAAAGCCGACAGCCTGCGTCCTTATTTGTCTGAATTTGGCTTGATTAAAGCGCGTGTCACCGTTGAGATTCGCTGGTTGCAGTCATTGGCAGACAACAGCGCGATTGGCGAATTAGTAGCGTTTGATGCCGGCACCCATGCCTTTTTAAACAGTATCGTTGATGATTTTAGTGAAAGCGACGCTCAGGCTATCAAAGATATCGAAGCGACGACCAATCACGACGTCAAAGCCGTTGAGTACTTTATCAAAGATCGCTTTCGCGGCAATCAGCAGCTAGAAGACAGCTTGGAGTTTATTCACTTTGCGTGTACCAGTGAGGACATTAACAACTTATCGTACGCATTGATGCTCAAAGACAGCCGCAAGCTTGTGGTTGCAAAAATGCAGCAAGTGACTGACAGTATCGCCGACCTAGCCATTGCGCACGCCGATCAGCCAATGCTCTCACGTACTCACGGTCAAACTGCCAGCCCAACGACGCTAGGTAAAGAGATGGCAAACGTGGCTTATCGCCTTGCCCGCCAAATCAAACAAATCGGTGAAGTTGAGCTGTTAGGTAAAATAAATGGCGCGGTCGGTAACTATAACGCGCATTTATCAGCCTACCCTGATGTGGACTGGGCTAAGCATGCAGAGCAATTCATCAATGAGCGTCTTGAGCTGACCTTTAACCCTTATACGACGCAAATCGAGCCACATGACTATATTGCCGAATTATTTGATGCTGTAAAGCGTTTTAATACGGTATTGATCGATTTTAACCGTGATGTTTGGCAATATATTAGCTTAGGCTATTTTAAGCAGCGCCTAAAAGATGGTGAAGTCGGCTCATCAACCATGCCACATAAAGTCAACCCCATTGATTTTGAAAACTCAGAAGGTAACTTGGGCGTGGCCAATGCCATGCTCGCACATTTGGGCGAAAAGCTACCGATTTCACGTATGCAGCGCGATTTATCAGACTCTACGGTACTACGTAATATCGGTGTTGGTCTGGCGCAAAGCATGATTGCGTTTGATGCTTGCCTAAAAGGTGTGGGCAAATTAGAAGTCAATCCACAGCGCTTAAATGATGACCTTGACCAAGCACAAGAAGTATTGGCAGAGCCGATTCAAACGGTCATGCGTCGCTACCGCGTCGAAAACCCGTATGAGAAATTAAAAGCCTTAACTCGTGGCAATGCCATGACACGCGAAGCGATGCTCACTTTCGTAGACAGTGACGAGTTGTCCGCTGTGTCTGATAGTGACAAAGCACGTCTACGCGAGCTTACGCCAGCGACTTATACTGGTAACGCTGCTGAGCAAGCACGTGCTATCAAAGACTGGATGGCAAAGCTATAAAGTTTGCTAAGGTGAATTTAAGACCTTAAAACAATAGAAATGAGGCGCAAATACCTCATTTCTATCTGGTCAAACCAACTGTATATTCACCTGAATCTATAAATAAACAACAACCTTACTTTGAATGCTATGATTGTCTTAAAAACTCATAGGTGATAAGTAAGGTTTTATTTTTTATCCTTTTTATCATCATCGTCGTCACTGTCGCCTGGTATGATGGCTTTGCCGACTGCGACCGTGCCTTTGACCACGCCTTTGGTGGTTTTATACGCAACTTTAGCAGGTACCGTTACTATCTTATGTACACAAGCTTGAAGTAAAAATACGCTTGCGATAATGACGATAAATTGTAATTTTTTCATAAATGTCCTACGATTAAAGGGATGTTCTGACAGCAGTCACTAGTACTGTAATGCTCGCTACCAGATAAGCGATAATCATAAACTATTAAAACCGTCCTATAAAGTACTCCTCACTATTAATCTTATACCCATTTTTAAATATGGATTTACCGATGACCTCAATTCCCCTTTGTTTACCTGACTCAATGACGCCTGAACAATTCTTAAGCGAATACTGGCAAAAAAAACCACTCTTGATTAAGCAAGGTCTACCGCAGCTGATCGGTATGTTCGAGCCAGAAGATATGCTCGGTCTTGCTTTGGAAGAAGATGCTTCAGCACGCCTGCTTACTCAAGCTACGACTAAGCAAGAAGGCGAAGCGCAGTGGCAACTCAAAAAAAGCCCGCTGTCTGAAGTTGATTTTGTTCATTTACCAACGCAGTGGACCGTACTGGTACAGAATATGGAACAGTGGTCACCTGAGCTTGGACAGTTATGGCAGGCATTTGACTTTATTCCGCAGTGGCAGCGCGACGATATTATGGTCTCATACGCGCCTGCAGGCGGCTCAGTCGGTAAGCACTATGATGATTATGATGTGTTTTTGGCGCAAGGGTTTGGATCGCGCCGCTGGCAGCTTGGTAAGTTTTGTGATAAAGACACTGAGTTTGTCGCAGATGAGCCGATTCGGGTCTTTGATGATATGGGCGAGATCATCTTTGATGAGGTATTAGAAGCGGGCGATGTGCTTTATGTACCGCCAAAACTCTCACACTTTGGGGTAGCACAAGATGACTGCCTGACGTTTTCATTTGGCTGTCGGCGTCCCAATCTTATGCAAATCATCGACAGCATGGCCGATATCGCGACCAACGACAGTGATTTGTTTGTTCCAATGCTGCTACCGCAAGCACTGCAAGCCTCGGGTGAGTTGCAAGCAGATAGTATTGATGCGATTAAAAACCAGCTCTTACAAATGCTGCAATCTGAGCGCGGTGATAATATTATCCGTCAAGCCGTGTCTGAGGTCGTGAGCAAACGTCAATATGATGCGCTGGTCCCAGAGGAGACATTGGAGACTGACGAGCTAATGCAAGCATTATCTGATGGAGCAACACTGCAGGCAGATTATAGTAATCGCCTACTCTATAGCCAAAATGACAATGACATCACATTATATGCCAATGGTCAACGCCTTGATGGCATCGATGAGGCGGCAGCGGTGGTACTAATACGGTTGGCAAATGGCGAGCATCTACTTTATCAAGATGTTGCAGATGTCGATCCAGACGAGTTAAGCGAATGGCTTGAGAATGGCTGGGTTTGGCTTGATTATCCAGAGTAGCCTTTAAGGAGACTGTACAAACAACTGACTGTTACAACATCAGCATTATATAAAAAAACCGATACCTGAACCTTCAGATATCGGTTTTTTTGTTACCTCACATATTATTAAATCAAGAAAAAGTATGCCCATAGACCGATCACAAAGGTAGCAATAACATTTAATATCACACCTGTACGGATCATCTCTGATTGTTTTATCAGACCAGTACCAAAGACGATCGCATTCGGCGGCGTCGCTACTGGCAGCATAAAGGCACACGAAGCACCAATACCAATGACCAACACCAGCACTTCATGTGGCAAGCCCATCTGCTCAGCGATAGCAGCGAATACTGGCACCAATAGAGCGGCAGATGCTGTGTTAGATGCAAACTCTGTTAAGAAAATAATGAACGCTGAAATCGCAATCATCACTAAAATAATAGGCGCCGTGGATAAAGCGTTAGCGACTGTCTCACCAAGTACTAGCGATGCGCCAGAGACTTTTAATACTGTCGATAACGCAATACCGCCACCGAATAGCATGAGTACGCCCCAGTCAGTATTATCTGATACTTGTTTCCAAGATACCAAGCCCAAACTAACCACCGCTGCAGCTGCGGACAAGGCAATGATAGCATCAGTGTCGGCAATATCGAGTGCGGCGCCAATTTTTTTGGAAAATATCCAGCTAAGTGCTGTTATGATAAAGACAATAATAGTCAATACACGTGGTTTGTTCCATTTAATAGGTGCCTCTTGTGCAACCGTAACTTTACGGTTTAGATTAGGTTTGAGTACAAAGTACATAGCACCTAACAGTAATGGCAATAGCACCAACATCATCGGTACGCCAAACTTCATCCAATCAACAAAAGCAATGTCCAAAGCTTTTGCAGCGATGGCGTTAGGCGGTGAGCCAACGATAGTACCTAAGCCGCCCAAACTGGCAGAATAAGCGATACCCAATAATACAAACACAAAGGTACCACGATCTTTTTCACGATCGACCTGCGTTAAAATACCAAGAGCCAATGGCAACATCATCGCTGCCGTTGCTGTATTCGATATCCACATTGATAAAAATGCGGTCACACCGAATATTAAAAAGACCGCGGTGCCAAGATTACCACCAGACATTGATAGTATCTTAAGGGCAATTTTTTTGTCCAATTGCTGGACATGTAGAGCTGCCGCTAAAGCAAAACCACCAAAGAATAGATAGATAATCGGACTTGCAAAGCTTTGCAACCCTATCTTGGCATCAAATTCAGGTATGCCGATTAATGCGCCTACCACCACCACTAAAAGAGCAGTAATCGTTACATGTACCGCTTCGGTTAGCCATAATACGCCGATAAAAAACAGCATGGCGAGGCCTTTATTAGCATTTATATCAAACGGTAATACGTTGTATATAATCATACTAATAATCGCAGCAACGGCGACCACTATCAGCCCTTTTCCAGTACCTTTTGGAAAGGTATCGGTAAATAAATACTCGTTGCCATCATCCGGAAGATGGCTGTCTAGTTTTTGCTCTGACATAGAGTGTCCTTATTGCGCCCAGAGACATTATTGAAAGTTGTAAAAATAAAAGCGTACTTTGATAGCTGGTTACATTTTTGTAGCACCGCTAAAAATACGTGGCTATCATAACAGAGTTTGGTCTGACAGTATTTTTCTTATGATTATAAAAATCTTTGTCTGTAAGATACATTGATTACTTTTTTGACTACCAATAATCTTTATATCTTTCCCTTATTTAGCGTTACACATCGTCACCAAATTGGTTCAGTCTAACGCTGTACAAGCAATCAAAGATTACTCATACTAAATGAGTAGATTAATATGACTCATATACATATAAATGATATAAATTAAGTGATATTAGTAACTTTTATAAAATGTCATCGTAGTATTGATAGTTGTACTACAAGACATTAAGGCAATCAGGAGTATCCCATGGCCAATCGTGAAAAAGCCGACGCAACCACTAAAATGGCACCAAAAGATATCAATCAAGATGGTCTTGATAAAGAAGATCAGCAGCGTACTGATGATTGCGCGCTTGATATGATGCAAGGTTTGCATGAGCATGAAGATCATGAAGAAGACAAAGAACAATAAGAGCTGAGTCTGTAATTTTTATAGCGACCTTATTTCATTTATAAGCATAGACAATGGCGTCTATCGATTGATTCGGTAGACGCCTTTATTATATCGAGTCTCTCCTTTCGGGCAGACGATCCGAAGCACGGTTATAGACAATTGCAGCTATCAAAACAATACTTATCGGTAATAATAGCGCACCATAACCAACGCTAGCATATAACAATGCTCCTACAACGCTGCCACCACAAAAGCAATACCAAATGATGGCCTGAAACCCTAGCGTAGGCTTGCTAATTGATCGTCCCGCTAGCCAGTTGCCAATCGCTGCCCCCATATCTGATGTCAAGCCTGTCAAATGTGTGGTACGAATGACGGCGCCACTATAAGTCGCTACCATCGCGTTTTGTAATCCACAAGCCATTGCCGCAGTCAACTGCCCTAAATAATCATGCTGTTGGTATAACCAGTAACTAAGTAATAGTAACGCCGCTTCAATATATAGGGCACGCCCATAACGTCTACCTAATTTCAAAGAAGTCTGACCAATCACGAAACCGCTCAGTATTGCGCCTGCCAAAAAGGACAGTAATAGCGCACCAAT
>NZ_LNUO01000077.1:0-28233 GCF_001462175.1 Psychrobacter sp. ENNN9_III | reverse complement strand
ACAAAATTGAACCATAAAAAATAGCCAAGACTGCTCTTGGCTATTTTGTTTACTATAAGGTTTGACCATTAAAAAAGACTGTCTTTAGACCTTACGTACTAGCACTGAACCGATAGAATAACCAGCACCAAATGAGCAAATCACGCCCAAATCACCAGACTTTAGATCATCTTTATAACGATGGAAAACTACCATAGGGCTAGATGAGCTGGTATTAGCAAATTCAGCGATAACGCTCGGTACGATAGCTTTATCCGCCTCTTTGCCCATTACTGTACGTAAAATAAGATCCAGCATATTGGCATTGGCTTGGTGTAACCACATCATCTTAACTTCTTGGGGTTCCAAATCATTTTCTTGTAAATGCTCAAGAATGACCTCAGACACCTTTGGACAGACTTCACGGAAGACTTTGCGACCATTTTGTAAAAACAGCTTGTCCGTTACTGGCTCCTTAATATCAGGATACATTTGCGTTTCGGCTGCCAAAAACTCCGAGCGATCCATAAAGCCGTATTCGTTTTTGATATTGGTTGAGAATTCGGTAAACAGCTTACTGTTTAAAATCTCATAACCTTTAGGCGTATCCAGTTCTTCTACGATACAGGCAGTTGCGACATCACCAAAGATAAAGTGACTGTCACGATTACGCCAGTTTAGATGCGCGGAGGTAATCTCGACGTTGACCACAGCGACACGTTTGGCAAGACCTGACACGATAGAGCCATGCGCTTGTGATAGACCAAAAGTGGCTGCACTACAGGCAACGTTCATATCATAAGCGTAGCCACCAACCATGCCGATTTCTTTTTGAATCTCGATGGCAACAGCAGGATAGGTACGCTGAAAGTTTGAGCAAGCCAGTATGATACCGTCTAAGTCGTTGGCTTCAAGTCCTGCATCAGCAAGTGCATCTTTGAGCGCTGCCGCCCCCATCTCCGCCATGACAGACAGCTCCTCGCCCAAGTTACGATAGGCAATCACTGGCGCCATGATTTCAGGGTCCAAAATACCGTCTTTTTCCATCACGTAGCGTGATTTAATGCCTGATACTTTTTCGATAAACTCAGCAGATGAATGCTGGAGTGCCGGGATAGTGTCATTCGCTATCTCGTCAGCATGCGCTTCGTTATAATTGTCAACGTACTGGTTAAATGACTCTACCAGCTCTTCATTACTAATACTAAAGGGAGGGACATACAGGCCAGTACCGGTGATACAAGTCGTCATGATAAGCTTCCTTGTCTACTACTATTTGGCTTATTAATAAGCATAAAAAGGGAGAAAATAGCGCAAGTCTAATTTCGGTGAATAACTGTAAACTTAAAATCAATGTCTTTATTATGCCTGAATATTATTATTTTTCTAATACTTTGTTACAAATAATCAATTTCATGTCAATAATCGGCAAAGGCTTGCGCTATTGACGCCTACCTACTATATAATTAACCTCATTTAAACGCACTTAATTTTGGCAAGATAATAGCTAGGGAACATAATGGAAGGTCTTTTTATTTGGTTATTTGGACAATATGCCGATTATCCTACACTCTTTATTATACTAGAAATCATTGGCGTTATCTTTGGCGTTGCCAGCGTATTGCTCGCCCGCAAGCTTAGTGTATTAGTCTTTCCCATTGGCCTAGTTAGTACTGCTATCTTTGTGTATTTGCTATGGGAATGGCAGCTATTTGGTGACATGTTTATCAATGCTTATTACACAGTAATGGGCTTATATGGCTGGTTTAATTGGTCAAAAAACAAAGCGGCAGTCAAAGGTAGAAGCAAAAACTCTAACCAAGACGATATCAATATCGAGCATATTCAATCAAGTGATATGCCAATCATGGCGTTATTGGCGGCTGGGACAGCTGCCTTTGTAGCATTGGTTTATTATTTCCGCCCCGTCATCAACAACAACTTTAGCTTTGATGGTGCAGTGCTAGGAATGCATTTGTTTACTTGGGTCGATTATACCGATATGCTAACCACCGCGCTGTTCTTAATGGCGATGTGGCTCATGGCAAGCCGTAAGATTGAGCATTGGTTACTATGGATAGTCGCCGACGCAATTTCAGTGCCATTATACTTTTACAAAGGCCTTACCTTTACCGCATTACAATACGTAGTGTTCACTCTCATCGCAGTTTGGGCTTATTATGAATGGCAACGACGCTACCGCATTCAATCTCACGCAGCATACGCCTAAATCGGTGATTAAGATTGCCATCTTAGGGGCAGAAAGCACTGGCAAGACCACATTATGTCGTGATTTGGCAACGCATTTTGGTAGCCCTTGGGTACCAGAGTATATGCGTATTTATTTACAAGAAAAATGGGATAACGAACAGATGACGTGCACCTGGGACGATCTATTACCCATTGCCCAAGGTCAAATAAAGCTTGAGAATACGCTGGCCCAGCAAGCGGCTCAAGATTGTTTATCTCGCCTAGACACTGAAACTGTTACTGACACTCAAAAATATCTATTTTGTGATACCAGTTTGTTTGAGCTGATGGTTTATTCAAATTGGTATTATGGCGACTGTCCTGATGCACTTACGCAGGCGGCACTGGCACACCATTATGACTTAATACTACTTACGAAAGTTGATATTCCTTGGGTTGCGGATGACTTACGTGATGCTCCTCACGAGCGTGAAGAGATTAGCACTTATTTTGAGAGCCAATTGAATCAATATAATAAAAGTTTTAGGCGTATCGGTGGTGATAGAGATGAACGAGTTCGACGGGTGGTTAGTTATTTAAAGCATTTATGATTTTTGCTTAGGCTATTTTATTAACCATTAATTTATTTTAATAGTCGTTAACCCTTACTATTTCTGTACTCAAACTCTCGTTTATTAGGAATTTTTTTGAAAGCCACGCTATACACGATAATTGCTTTAATAGCTTTTGCTGCAAATTCTCTGCTTTGTAGAATGGCGCTCGCTGAGGGTTATATTGATCCTTGGAACTTTACTATTATTCGCTTATTGGGTGGTGCTGTTTGTCTGGCCATTATCATGAGTGTGCATCAGCGTCTTCTACAGCAGCCAAGTACACCTCATAAAGATACAGATATTTTAAAAGAGACTATTTTAAAAGATAAGGGCAGCTGGCTAAGTAGTCTCAGCTTGGTGATTTATGCGCTTTGCTTTTCGCTCGCCTATGTGGCGCTTGATACTGGTACTGGCGCGCTTATTTTATTTGCCGCCGTTCAACTTACTATGATCAGCTGGGGTATTTATCAAAAAGAGCAAGTAAGCACCATACAATGGGTAGCTCTTTTTATCGCATTCGCAGGTTTCGTCTATTTAATGCTCCCTTCAGCAGCAGTACCCTCATTGTTTGACGCGATGATTATGGCAATAAGCGGTATCGCATGGGGTATTTATAGTATACGCGGCAAAGCTTGCGTATCCCCGCTTCGCGCTACAGGTTTTAACTTTATTAGAAGCCTCGTCGCTATTCCTTTATTGTTTTTGATAGGAATGAATTATCTGACAGGTATCAGTACAGAAGGTGTCATACTGGCAAGCGTGTCAGGTGCCATTACTTCTGGTTTTGGCTATAGCCTTTGGTATGTGGCAATGCCCTTGTTAAAAAGTACTCAAGCTGCGGTTGTACAGTTCTGTGTGCCAGTATTGGCAGCTATCGCAGGTGTATTGTTTTTGTCTGAACAACTAACCTTGCGATTCATCATTGCAACCATAGTGATTTTAGGTGCTGTTTTAATATTTGTTTTGACCAAACAAACACCCAAACCCTCTGCTCAGACTAAGATCAAGACAATTAGATAAATGCTTTTAAATTATCAAACCCGTAGCACTCAGAAACACTTTAGATACTATATTGACGCCAAACAATAACGTTAGATAAATTTATTACTTGTAACATACTGCTTTACATCTCAAACAACAAAAATATTGAGGACTATTATGAAAAAATTATTAGCCGTTGTGCCTTTTGCTGTACTACTAGGAGCCTGTGCAACTAACGCACCAACTACTACGACAGCCCCTACTACCAATACGCAACAAGTGATACAGTCATTCACTTGTGAAGATGATGGCGTTGTGACTGCCGCATATGCAGCCGATGGTCAAGCAGCAAAACTTAACGTTACTCTACCGAAGATTGGTTTAAATAATGCAGACATCGAGGTGAAACAAGCAGTATCAGGTTCTGGCGCTCGCTACATCAATGATGTTAATCCCAAAACGACTTACGACTGGCAGACCAAAGCTGACTTTGGCATTATAACGATCAGCTCAGACAATGGTCAACAATATAGCGTTAACTGTAATATCTAATAGTTTATTGCCATTATAGTCATTGCAATTAGTCAGTAAAATGCCCCACGTAATATATTACATGGGGCTTTTTGTGCTCTATCTTAAATAGTAGTAAAAAGACTGCTCGCTTATTAATTTTTCTTACCGACGAACTGTACGACCGCACTCAAACCATGATGCCCTGTTCCTTCTGTTACCATACGCTGTTTTTCAACACCAATGATTTCTTCTAACTCTGTAAGCTCGTTCTGTATGTTTTTAAGGGAGTTAAAACGCACTTTTTGCGCAGCAGGGGGTCCGCCGACGGCTTCCATATCAAGTTGTTGCTCGGTATAAGCTTCAAGGATAAATACCCCATTTGGTCTTAGCGCTGGGACAATCTGTGTATGGATATACTGACGAACATCCGTAGGCATATGCGCCCAAATAGAGACCATACCATCCCATTCATTTTCACCAAATTGATAATCCGCTAAATCGGCCACTTGAGTGGTAATGGTGACATCTCTATCAATGGCCAGTTTTAACGCTTTATTTAAACCCACATCAGATAAGTCCATGGCAGTAACTCGATAGCCTTGCTCAGCTAAAAATACCGCGTTTCTGCCTTCTCCTTCGGCCAAGCATAGTACTCGTCCCCCTGCTGGTATGCGCTGGAACTGCTCTTTTAAAAAGTCATTTGGTTCTGTACCAAAAACATATTCTGGTTTGCTGTAACGTTCATTCCACATGTCGCTTTCCTTTTCTATTTTATTTAGCATGCTAATTATTACAGTTATAGTACCGTGGGTAAGGCGCAATAGGAACCACAATGTTAAAGATGAGATCACCTATCTTTATAGCTACATGAGATAACAACCAAAGTTCGTGAGAATGTTATTACTCGTTACTTATATAATCTGTACAAAGACAGGATTAGCGCTGTCAAGGGTTATTCATAAAGTAAAAGGCTGGATTAGCGCTTGCTAGTCCAGCCTTTTTTATTGTGTTAGGCAAGCATGTAATCAACGAGCTGTTTATTAACTCGCCTTGTCCCACACCTTGCTTAGGCGCTTCGGCGATACAGCCATACGCGTTTTCATTGGCTGGGCAAAGAGTTGGATACGATACTCTTCCACCATCCAGCGATATTCACTGATGGCCTTATCGCTAGCGCGATTGCCCAGTCGTTCCATGTGTACATCAAGCGCATAGACACCGTCGAGATCCGCCTCGAGGTTGTGCTCCAGGCGTTCGATACGAATCTCTAACGCCTCTAGATAGCGCGGATACTGCTGCCACTGACTGTAGTCCATCCGATAAACAAAATCAGACAAATGCAAGTCCTCAAGCTGGTCTTCGATATCATCGATAGACTCGCCAAATATCTCCCGATCCAGCATGAGTAAGCTCTGACGAATACGTTGCCAGCGCGTATAGACGTTTTTGAGGGTTTTGATGACGCTCTGACCCGTCAATAAAAAATTGCTAACCACAGCCTCAAGCGTCTTTGCATACTCCTCGGGGGTAAAGGGTAGCTCTTCGCTCAGTTCAACTGCCACATCGTCGGCGCTCTCAGGCAAATCCTCACTATGATCAAATAAGACATAATGCTCCTCAAGCGTGGCATCAAGTGTCGCATCAATCACAATGGTCTTTAAGGCTTCCATATCACCCAGCGGGGCAAAGGCCAATTTAAAGATCTTATCGATTTGACTGGTCAGCTGCTTTCTTTTGGCACCAAGTTTGCCTTTGATCAAAGTCAAGACCCCGATACGATGCGCCTGCAGTGCGGCATTGACATCGGTGTATTGATGAATCGATACCGCCTCGCCCGCCTCATCTGCGACCAAGGCAGCAAACTGCTTCATCACTACGCCTGCGCTATGATGGTTTTTACTAAAGGCAAAGTGCTCAGGGAAGTCCGTGTGTGCGCCTTGCTGCTCATTGACCGCTTGACGGGTCTCTTGAGCATGACGTATCTGTAGCGTTTGCAGGTCGCGGCCTTTTTCGATGATGCGGTTTTTGTCATCGACCACGCAGATTTGTGGCTGCAAATAACGATCAATGCTGGCCGGATTAAAGCTCGCTTCGGTCACTGACATAATGCCGCGACGATTTAGCGCTTGGCATAGCTGCTTGAGTAGCCCTTGTCCACCCTCTGGCTGTAGCTCATCAAAGAGACTGTCTGCCGTATCAGGAATCGGTACGATCTGCCGGCGGATGTCTTTTGGCAATGACTTTAGCAGTTGTAATACCAGCTCATAGCGCCAACCGGGCACGCCCCACAGCAGCTCAATGGCATCAAGCTGCGGCAATGCGACAAGCGGCACGCGAATAGTCACGCCATCGTCATCGCTTGATGGATCAAAGACATAACGTAGCGGCAGCTTTAAATCACCCAGCTTCCACACTTCTGGGAAATCGCCTGTGGTCGGTGCTTGGCTGTTGAGCACGTCATCATCGGTAAAAAACAGATATTTACTATCGTTTTTTTCCACCTCAGCGCGCCAATCTTCAAAAGTTTTACGGCTGGCAACATGCTCGGGGATTTTTTTGTCATAAAACTGATACAGCGCCTCTTCATCGACAAGTAAATCGCGGCGACGCAATTTGTCTTCGATACGCTCAACATGGGCGATTTTGTCCATATTGTGCTGCAAAAACGGCGCTTGCCGACCCAAGTTACCTGTTACTAAACCGTCACGGATAAATATCTCCCGCGACTCTGCTAAGTTGACCTGCTCATAGTTGGTCAGCTGCTTACTAACAATAATCAGTCCAAACAAACTAATCTGTGCGTAAGCTTTGACGCGGCCTGTTTTCTTGGACCAATGCGGCTCAAAATAATGATACTTCAATAAGTTACCTGCCGCGGAGATGATCCACTCAGGTTCAATCTTGGCAACGGTACGCATAAAGACTTGCGAGGTTTCAACCATCTCAAAGGCCATGACCCAAGGCGGTACTTGTTTAAACACGGTACTGGCTGGGAATATTTTGGCTTTTTGCTGGCGCGCTGCTAAATACTCACCGCGATTTTCCGTCTTATGCGCGATGGTCGAGAGCAGCCCCGTCAATAATGCGCGATGCAAATTGGCATATTTGACCGCTTTGACTTCCTCATCTTCCACACTAGTAGGGTCACTACTACCCGCCTCTTTTTTATCGCCTTTGTCATCTGCAAGCTTAAGATCCGTGACCATCTGCAGCAACTGCCGATGAGTCTGACTCCATTCACGCACGCGCGGGAAGCTCAGATAGTGTTTTTTGGCAAACTGTTTGCGCTGATTGCCAGATAATTTATTGCCGTCTGCATCCTTTTCAAACAGCGCTTTCCAGAGGCTAAGGTAAAATAAGAAGTCAGAATCATCTTGACGAAACTCAGCATGCTTTTGATCCGCTTGCTGGCGTTTATTGGCGGGGCGCTCACGCGGATCTTGTACAGCAAGGGCGGCGACAACGATGAGCATCTCACGGATACAATCAAAGTCGCTACCTGCGACAAGCATACGCGCCAGCCTTGGATCGATTGGCATACGTGCCATTTTTTGCCCAGTTGCAGTTAGGCGCAGCTGATTAAGGCCCTTGGAGCGCTTGGCAGGGCTGGGAGCTTTGTCACTTTTAGAAGTAATCGCCCCTAGCTCATCGAGCAGTTTATGCCCATCGGTGACCAGTCGGCTATCTGGCGGCTCAATAAAAGCAAAATCATCGACACTGCCTAAGCGCAAGTTGGCCATCTGCAAAATCACGGAGGCAAGGTTGGTACGCAGTATCTCAGGCTCGGTAAACTCTGGACGACCGCTAAAGTCCTCCTCAGAATACAGACGAATACAAACGCCCGGCGCGACACGGCCACAGCGGCCTTTACGCTGATTGGCAGCCGCTTGCGAGATGGCTTCGATCGGCAGGCGCTGGACGCGTGAGCGATACGAATAACGCGAAATCCGCGCAAACCCTAAGTCAATCACGTAGCGAATACCAGGTACCGTCAACGCCGTTTCAGCGACGTTGGTAGCAATCACAATACGCCTACCGCGACCTGACGGCTGAAAGATACGCTGCTGCTCTTCATACGTCTGCCGTGCAAACAGTGGCAACACTTCGGTGTGCTTGGGTCCATGACGCTCAAGCACATCTTGCAGCTCACGAATCTCCGCTTCTGTCGCCGCAAATATCAAGATATCTGCTTGGTCGGCATGACCTTTATTTTGCGCATCGCTAAAGCATTCTTCGACAGCAGCAACCACCGCACGCGGTAGATTTTCTTCAAAATCATCGTAGCTGTCGTCATCTGAGCTACCCACTGGCTCATCGGTCAGCGGACGATAACGTACCTCAACAGGGTAACTGCGGCCTTCGACATTAAAAATCGGCGCAGGGACATTACGCTTGAGCTTACTATCATAACGGCTAAAGTATTCACTAAAACGCTTGGTATCGAGGGTGGCTGAGGTAATAATGACTTTTAAATCAGGGCGTTTGGGTAGCAGTTTTTTTAGATAACCCATGATAAAGTCAATGTTTAGACTACGCTCATGCGCCTCATCGATGATGATAGTATCGTATTTACTCAAAAACCGATCATGACCGAGTTCGGCCAATAAGATACCATCGGTCATCAACTTCACGACCGATTGCGCCGTACCCTGCTCATTAAAGCGAATCTTAAAACTGACGGTATGACCAAGCTGCTCGCCAAGCTCCTCAGCGATACGGTTGGCTACGCTACGAGCCGCAAGCCTACGCGGCTGGGTATGCCCTATTTGCCCCGTGATGCCGCGCCCTGCCAGCATCGCCAGCTTCGGCAATTGCGTGGTTTTACCAGACCCTGTCTCACCTGCGACGATGATGACTTGGTTGTCAATGATGGCTTGCACGATGTCATCAGCGCGCTGACTGACAGGTAGATCTAGGTTTAAGGTCGTAGGCAAATTGTCTGGAATACTATCGATACGCGCTTGCACCGCTTGCTGTGAGCGGGTTTTTATTTTTTCGTATTGCGCACGTTTTTTGCTCATGATTTCTGCCGCTTTAGGCGAGTCGCTTTTGTGAGCGTTGCTATTGGCTGCTTTATTTTTGGCCACAGCGGCACGTGCCAGCTCGCGCTCCAAACGCCCAAGATAATAGCTGTCTTTGGCAAGGACGGGTAAATCAGAAGTATCGACTTTACTCATCGTACCGGCAGCGGCCTGCGCTGCTGTACTTTCGACATCTAATTGAGAATTGTTGTCTGTTTGTATTTTGGTGTGTTGCAATTTTTCAGTTTGATTCGGCATATTTGCTTAGGCTATTTATTATAAGAGAGTGCTTAGATTATGGAGGTTATGCGGGTGTGATTCAAGATGGTTTGTGATGCAAGGTGATTGTAGTATTTGGTTGATAACGGTTAAATCATGAAAGGTCTTTCATACTCCTCAGCCACAGATTTATATTCAATCAGCAGTGGCTAAATTGGTAGCGCATAAGTGAGACGTACCTATTCGTTGTGAGCAAATAAACACCTGTTAAACTATAAAGTCAGTCGCTACTGGTATAAATGATCTGTTGACGGCTCGCCGCGCCTGTAAAAAAAGCATGTAGCTTTTGTAGTGACAGCTTAGGAAAAGGCAGATGCAGCGAGAGTATCAATCTTTCAAACACTACCATCTCATCAGCCAAGGCTTGTGCGATATCAGGTTCAATCTGCGGACTTCTATAAAGATTATCAATCAGCCAAGTCAATTGCGGAAAGCTGGCATTGTTATGAATCTGATAAAGAGTGGGCACTAGATCATTCGATATTTGGCAACGCGTTTTGCGAATCATGCCGTTTTTAAAGTACATATCTAAAGCCATATTATGGTAACTTCCTTAAACTTTTTGGACGTGTTAAGCGTTTAATCATGGCACCGACAGAGAATAGTTTTATCGTCATTAACCTCTGCAAGTTCATGACTATCATTAATAGCCACTATGAAAATAGTCGTTACGAACCAATATAACATTTATTGAAGTCAATTTAGCTACTGCTTTATAAGCGTTAAGTTGCTTTAAATCTAAAATGACCGCGATTTATAACAACTTACTCCCGCAATGACCGTCTCATCAATTACCCTATCATCACCGATCATCATCAATACAAATAATCGTTCTTCAAGGGTTTTAGTCTGCGCCATACGTCTTTCTAACAAAGGCGTTGCTGCCATATCTATCACGACAAAATCCGCTTCTTTATTCGGCACAAAGTTACCGATTTTATCGTCCAGCAGTAGTGATTGAGCATTGCCTAAAGTAATTTGATATAACCCTTGATGAGCGGACAGTTGGTTGTTTTGTAGCTGCTGAACTTTATACGCTTCATTTAAAGTCGTTAGCATCGATAAACTGGTCCCCGCCCCTACATCAGTAGCAATACTAACGCCGGTATAACTTAACGTTTTAGGCAAATCAAATAATCCGCTACCCAAAAATAGGTTGGACGTTGGACAATGCGCTATTTGTGTGCCAGTCTCGCATAGCTTTTCATATTCTGGAGTCTCAAGGTAGATACCATGTGCCAAGGTAGTATACCGACCCAGTAGCCCCATATCTGCATAGACATCGAGATAACCTTTATGATTGGGATAGAGCTTACGTACAAAAGCCACTTCATCACGGTTTTCTGCCAGATGTGTTTGTAGATAAACAGTGTCATAGCTGGCATATAACTCGCCTGCCAATT
Source organism: Psychrobacter sp. ENNN9_III (assembly GCF_001462175.1). Lineage (NCBI taxonomy): Bacteria > Pseudomonadati > Pseudomonadota > Gammaproteobacteria > Moraxellales > Moraxellaceae > Psychrobacter > Psychrobacter sp. ENNN9_III. The sequence goes on along the minus strand of NZ_LNUO01000077.1, from coordinate 17,253 downwards.
GCAGCTGTTTTGGCGTTGAGGTAATCGCAAACCTTGGGGTAATGGCCACATGTTGACGTCCATGTCCATGCCAGTTATTAATAATGTTTTGCGTGTCTTGAATGCTCTGTTCAGCAGAGACACAAAGATGCTTCGGCGCGTTTTGGTCCATCAACACATTACCCGTAATCATGCGGGTATTAAGCCTGTGACTTTCAGTAAAAAAGGCTTCTGCGGACTCAGGATGGCTAGTAGAGAACACCATGGCGCTGGTTGTACCATTGGCGAGTAACTGGTTTAAGAAGAATTGCGCGGTATCATGGGCAACCTTTGGATCACCAAAATTGGCTTCAGTGACAAAAGTATAATTATTAAGCCAATCGAGTAGCTGCTCACCGTAAGCTGCAATCATATCTATCTGCGGATAGTGCACATGGGTATCGATGAATCCCGGCATAATCAGCTTATCTCGATAATTATGAATCTTTACCAGTGCTTGATCATTAGTTTGAGCATAATTCGCTAGTATTGTTTCGCTACTACCATAATCTACAATGTGGCCTGTCACATCGTCGACAACCAGCGCACCCTTAGCAATATACTCAGGATAAACGTTCATGCCCGCAATGACTGGTAGTAGCGTTATATTTTTATCAACAGTTGCAACAGTTGTTGTATTTAAATAATTAGAAGATGTTGAGTTAGATTTTTCAGCGTGCGCACACTCAGCCCTTTGATTCAGATCATCTTCGGTAAGATAGTGCAGGAGCTGCGCTTGGTAAATGTGTAGGGTCATTTGGGAGTCTCGTAGGGCATAATGCTGCTAATCAAGAAGTAAATTCATATCATCGTACTACTGGTATAGTTTTTACTTGCGTACTGTGCCTTCGCAGACAGAGGCTGCATCAAATCTATACCAGAAGCACTGTAACACTTCTAGAATAAATCAATTATATAGCCAATTAGTATAAACTTTTGTAGGCTAGCGTATTTAGCCCAGCATTTTACTTTTACAATGTAATAATAAAGTTAAATAGTTAAAAGTAGAAAATTTGTAATTACAGCTGATGATAATGTTGCAAAATTTGTGCAGTAATAGATACGGCAACAGCCATTGGCTCTTTACCACCGATTGGTAATCCTATTGGCATAGTTAGTTTATCAACTACCTTCTCATCATAGTCACGTTGCAGCAGCCGGTTTTTAAAACGCGCGGCTTTAGTTGCCGAGCCAATACAACCGATATAAGGCATTAATATTTCTGAATTATTATTAGGACTAGTCGCCAAACTATTATTTGCGTCTAAACCAGCATCTAAAGCTGCACGTATCAATTCAAAATCAAGACTATGATCATGGGTCATCACTAGGATAAAACGCTGACCGCTTTGTTTAAATGGTTCAATAAACGGATAAATAAAATCAACAGGATCATCATCAATATGCGCACGGATATGGGCAGGAAGATTATAAAGTTTAGGCTGATTTAAGCTAGACTGGGTTTCTAATCCTTGAGATAAACCTTCGGTTTGAATAGATTTGTTTGGCAAATGAGATTTATCTAATAAATAACGCTCAAACATTTCAGGACGACTGTCTACCCAATCCACCTGGCAAGGCAGCTCTGCCAGTATCGTCATCAACGCTGCTGCCACGTGCCCTGCCCCAAATACCAATATCGACATTGGCGGCGTTATATTAAAACATTCAAACATGACAGTGACACTACCACCGCAGCACTGTGCCAGCTTTGCACCTAGCGGATAATGCTTCGTATAGACAGCATCGCGTCTTACCGTTTTAGATGGCTTTGACTCATTGTCGTTATCTTCGTTATTGTCGTTATCAATGTCCTTATTAGCGTTTTTGTTTCTTTTGGATATTTTTGGTACGGTTATGTCTATTTCACCATTTAGCAGTTGCCTTGCTGTCGTGATAACATCATGCTCAAGACCGCCACCACCAAGCGTATCGCAGTAGCCATCCTGTGTGACCACCATTTTTGCTTGTAGTGCTCGCGGCGCTGAGCCATTAACCGCAACGACAGTCGCTAACACGTGTGCCAGACCTTGGTGCTGATATTGTACTAAACCGTCATACCAGCGCGTGGGAGTTGCCAATAACTCACTCACTGTGCGTAGGTTCACTATGTGCAGGGCCTCTTGCACCTGCCACGTTAGGGTGCTCTATTGCTTCTGGTTGGTCATCGACTGTCTGACCTTCGACCTCTGGCGGATTGATATCTTCGGCATGCGGTACAAGTTGTGGCTTAACTTTATCGTCGTCAATACCACAGTTGTCCTCATCTTCGGTCAAACTCTCAAGCGCATCAAAGTTTACGTTTGTGTCAATCTCCCATTGCTCGCCTTGCATACGCATCACCGCTTTTAATACTGCCTCTGGAGTTGCTGGCATCGTAAGATCGGGGTTCTTTTTATAATCACTTAAGCTTGCGACTGCATTGTTAATAGCACACCAAACGCTAGCTGCCAGCATAAAAGGCGGCTCACCAACTGCTTTAGAGTTATAGATAGTTTGCTCTTCGTTTTTACGATCGTATAGTTTAACGTTAAATTGTTTTGGCAAATCATGTGACGTTGGAATCTTATAGTTGGCTGGGCTATTAGATGCTAGTGTGCCCTTTTTATCCCAAGTCAACTCCTCTGTTGTGAGCCATCCCATACCTTGTACAAAGCCGCCTTCAATCTGACCAATATCAATAGCAGGGTTAATCGACTGTCCTGCATCATGCAAGATATCGCAGCGCAGTACTTGATACTCGCCAGTTAACGTATCTATTTCAACTTCAGAACAGGCCGCACCTAAAGCAAAGTAAAAGAAAGGTCGACCCCACGCTTTAGAGCGGTCATAAAAGATCTTAGGCGTTTTATAATAACCCGTAGAAGATAGGCTAACGCGGTGCTGATACGCTAACTGTACCATTTCCGCAAAAGTAAAGTCTTCCTTGTCGCCAATATAAACATGGTTGCGCTCAAAACGTATGTCTTTTTTCGCCACTGAAAAATGCTCAGCGGCAAACTCGACAATGCGGGCTTTAATAGTTAAACAAGCGTTTTGCGCGGCTTTACCGTTGATATCGGTGCCTGATGAAGCCGCTGTCGGTGAGGTATTGGGTACTTTGTCAGTACGCGTTGCGGATACTTTTACAGTATCCAAATCTACAGCAAACTCATTGGCAACGATTTGAGCGATTTTGACAAATAGCCCTTGCCCCATCTCTGTCCCGCCATGATTGAGGTGGATGCTGCCATCAGTATAGATGTGTACCAAAGCGCCTGCTTGGTTCAATGTCTGTACGGTAAACGAGATGCCAAACTTGACAGGTGTTAGGGCAATACCAAGACGTTTGTCGCTACCTGTAGCTTCGGCTTGCTCATTGGCTCTTATAATCTGCTGACGGCGCTTATCGTAATCACAGTCTGATGCCAGTGTATCCATAATCTTTGCCAAATCAAAATGCTCGATTGGCTGACCATAATGAGTACTTTGGCCATTCTGGTAGAGGTTCGTCAAACGCACTTGCAGAGGGTCTTTGCCTAAAGTATAGGCGATATGATCCATCATATATTCGGCAGTCATCAGACCTTGAGGCCCGCCAAAACCTCGATAGGCCGTGTTCGATACCGTGTGCGTTTTACAGCGATGACCTGCCACGTGCGCGGCTGGATAATAATACGCGTTGTCACAGTGGAACATCGCTCGATCAACGATAGCATCAGACAAGTCTGGTGCATAACCACATAGACCAGCCAGCTGCATATCGACACCTAGGATTTGCCCTGAGTCATCAACACCGACTTCATAACGATTGACAAATTCGTGACGTTTACCGGTCACAACCATATCATCTTGGCGATCTAGGCGCATACTGACAGGTACATTGTGACGCTTAGCAATGATACCGCAAAAGCATGCCCAAGCAGCTGCTTGAGTTTCTTTACCACCAAAGCCGCCACCCATTCTACGCACAACCGTATTGACCGCATGAAATGGCAGATCTGTCACCTCGGCGACCAGCTGCTGCACTTCACTTGGATGCTGCGATGAAGTATAAACTTCAAGCCCACCATCATCGCAAGGCACCACATATGACACCTGCCCTTCAAGATAGAAATGCTCTTGTCCGAGCATATGAATATGGCCTGCGATACGCTTAGGCGCATTCGCAAGTGCGGCATCGATATCACCGCGCTGCATAAAATGGCTTGGGCGTACAAATTGCTCTTGCTCTAAAGCTTCATCAACACTCAGTATTGCTGATAATGGTTCATATTCTATCACGGCTTTAAGCACGGCTTTTTTTGCAGCACGGTGAGTGGTTGCCACGACTAAAAAAAGCGTTTGTCCCACGTATTGTGTAATCTCATCCACCATCAATGGCTCACCATCAAATACCGCTCCGATATCTGTTTGGGCAGGCAAATCCTTAAAGCTTAGAACATCAATCACCCCATCAGCCGCTTTGACTGCGCTGAGATCCATACTGGTTATACGAGCATGAGCGTGACTGCTTTTGCCGACGGCTAGATGTAGCGTGCCCTGTGGCTTTAAAATATCGTCCACATAAGTAGCCGTTCCCATGACGTGACTGATTGCACTATCATGCTTGGCAGAAGTGCCGATTTTGTTCTTTGGCGGACGTACGCGGCGAATACTGTAGCTGTCAAATAAGGATGATTGATGGCTCATGATAATTCTCTCTATATTGGTGCTTTTATAAACGGAGCAAAAGCTACAAATTCAGCCTTTAGCGCTTTAGCTATCATTTAAAAATTATCGTTAATAAATCTGTTAAGCATTTTCAACCTGCACATCTCTTATCAGCTGCTTGCCACACTTAATCAATAACCGTTGTACCACATGCAAGCGATACTCACGGCTGGCTCGGACATCTGTTAATGGCGAGACATCCATCGGTAGTGCTTTTGCAGCGCTCTCAAAACTTGTTACCTCAAGAGGCTGTCCTAGAAGTGCTTGCTGACAATTCTTAGCTAACAATGGTATAGCCGCCATACCGCCCAGACCGACTTTTGCATGGTTGATACTGTTACCGTTTGCTGACAGATCAATTCTTATAGCGACCAAACAAGCGGATATATCATCTTCATAACGCTTGCTAATTTTATGAATAAATAGGTGCTGGTTATCCTGCATCAGTGGTATATGAACAGCGACGATATAACTGCCTGCCCGCAGCTTGGTCTTTTTATAATCTATAAAAAACTCTGATAAAGGTATTATCTCGTCAACATAAGACTTTTTACTATATTCAACGTTGTTGACTTTATCTTTATCACTAATCTTTTTTGCACTGTCATTTTTATTATCAGGACCACAATGACGCAAATGAACGCGAGCGTCTAATGCTAATAAAATGGGAGGCAGATCACCGATAGGCGAGGCATTGGCAATATTACCGCCGAGCGTACCCATATTACGTATTTGCGGTGACGCAATTCTGGCAAATAGCGCAGCAAAGGCAGGAAAATACTGCTCAAGTATCGGCAGCATGTGCTGATAGGTCATACCTGCACCAAGTTTCAAAGTTTTCGCTTCTACATTGGCATTAGTAGCATTATCTGATTTAGATCGAGGGTCTAAATCAGACAACGACCATGATTTTAGCTCGTCAATGGCTGACAGCTGAATGATAGTTTCATGGTCAACTAAATGCTGAGTAATGCTCAATCCCAAATCCGTACCACCCGCCCAAATGGTTGCACTTGGGTATAAGGCTAATAGCTCATCAAGCTCGTTCATTGATTTTGGAATAAATAGCTGTCGTACTCCTTTAGCCAATGCCAGCGTAGTAGTTGACACCTGATCTACTGTATCTGTTGCTATGCTTTTAGGTAGCGATTTTTTGTCGTTTGCCATGACATCAGTCGCTAAACTTATGCTCAAGTCCTTTGCGGCTGTTTGATCAGCGTCTCTTTGTTGACCGATTTTGCCCATCATTAGACCAGCTTCGATGATGGGGCGATAACCAGTACATCGGCATAGATTCCCTGATATGGAAGCGACAATATCCTCATAGCTTAAATCATTGTTGGTGGGCTGACCATTTATGATGTCCTGCTTGGCAGTGACTTGCTTAACACGGTTATGCTGCATGCGATGGTTTTCATATACATTTGCAAGCGACATCACAAAACCTGGGGTACAAAATCCGCACTGCGAGCCATGACAGTCGACCATCGCTTGCTGTGCAGGATGTAACAGTGCCCGCTCTGGGTGATGCGCTGGGTTATCCGCTAGATAAGACGCTGTCATCAGATGATGTCCATCCATCAACGACAATAGAGTAATACAGGAGTTGAAGGTATAAAAAGGAGTGCTGTCGCTAGGCTCGCTCGTCGCATGATTAGGCAGGCGTTGCGCCATAATAGTACAAGCGCCGCAATCCCCACTACCGCAGCCTTCTTTAGTATCAGTTTGATGCTCATATAAGCGCAAATACTCAAGTACCGTTGTATTCGGATTGAGGTCGTTTAACTCGTGGCGCTTTCCGTTTAGATAGAAACTAATCATAGCAGGACTCGGCTAAAAAATTGAGCTTTATAAAATATTGTAATATGACTATATTCTGAACACATGCTGATCAAAAGTACAATAGAACATCAAATTTCTACTCTTATAAAGATGACTATTTAGTCAGGTTTTATTTATATTATCACCCCTATTGCTCACCTACAAGCGATTAAATAACGTTTAGTAAAACTTTTAGAAAACATCTTATAAGTCATAAAACACTTTAAAATTGACAAAAAAAACGGTTAGCACTTATCTCCAAAAGTTTTAAAACTCTTGTAAATAAACACTAACCGTCATCTATATACTACTAATTAATATTCTAACTACTAAGCACTTAACTGCTTAGTATGTCTTACACTACTTTTTATTATGTTCCAAGCTCAAGCAGGCTTGCATTACCGCCAATAGCAGTGGTATTGATAGTGATCACTCGCTCAGTGACAAAACGATGTAGATAATCTAGCGTAAGCATGTCTGATAAGCCATCCATATCTGTCACTGCAATCACTTGAGTTAAGATGCCATCAGTATCAGCCAATGTTTGACTGATCTCTTGCACTTCAGCAGCGCTACCTGCAACTGCTACTTGCGCGAGACGATCGATATGTAGCAAAGTAATCGTTTTTGAGTCGTTTGCAACACTCAGCACATCCTCACTGATACCCGTATCATAGAGTACTTTTGCGGCTTCTACGCACATCTCTTCTTGGCTTGGACAATGCAAGATGACTTCATTGCCTGTCAATAATGCAGCGATAAGCTGACCGAGCACCGCCATTGTTCTGGCAGACTCGCCACCGACAACCATCGTCTTACCACGGGCAGTCACATAAAGATCGTTGGACTCGCCTGTAGCACCTGTCATACGATGTACTTCATCAAGACTGGGTGCTGCGCTTAGCAAATGATTGAACAAGCGACGCGCTTTATTGGCGTCCCCTGTGAACAATGCCAGCTTAGGAATGGCAGCTTCCAGATAAGTAGCACGCTGTACTGCGCCAAGTAATCGCCAAGCTTCACAAACTTGAGCATGATTTTTTTTGAATTCGTTTGCCATGTTGCTACTCCTTATGCAAGCTCTGTTTGAGTGGTTGATGTCGTATTGTTTACAGTACTAGATGCTTCGGTAGCCAGTTTTGTAGCGTTTGGTTTTGCTGAGCTAAAAGATTCAGAGCTTAGCTTCATCAAACGTGCTACATAATGTGGACCACCAGCTTTTGGGCCAGTCCCTGATAAGCCGCAGCCACCGAAAGGTTGAACGTTGACCACAGCACCGATTTGGTTACGATTGACATAAGTATTACCTACAACAGCGCGGCGCTCGATATGCTCAGCGATATTTTCAATACGGCTATGGATACCTAAGGTTAAACCAAAACCTGTCGCATTAATCGCATCGATAAGCTGATCCAACTCACGAGCCTTATAACGCAGTACGTGCAATATCGGGCCAAAATGCTCGCCACCAATAACGTCGATGGTTTGTACCTCAATCGCTGTCGGCAATACAAAGGTAGATTGCTCTTCACTGACTACTGAGCTAGCACTCATAGGTGTTTGCGCCAAGATAGCCGCTGTCGGCTCAGATTTCATACGCTCGATATGACTCTCGAGCCCCTGCTTAGCATCTGCATCAATCACTGGACCGACATCTGTTGCAACGTAAGTTGGATTACCTACGATAAGCTCTGCCATATGACCTTGTAGTAATTCAATCAGTCCATCTGCCACATCTTCTTGTACACACAATATACGGCATGCAGAACAGCGCTGTCCTGCTGAACCAAACGCCGATAGCACAGCGTCTTTGACCACCTGTTCTGGCAATGCCGTGGAATCGACGATCATGGCATTTTGACCACCAGTTTCAGCAATCAAAATTGGCAGCTCGCCACTTGTTTGCGCATGATCATTTAAGCTTTGGTTGATACGCTGCGCGGTTTGCGTTGAGCCCGTAAAGATAACCCCAGATAAGTTGTCTGCTGCTGTCAGCGCACCGCCTACTTCACCTGCACCAGTGACAAACTGCAATGCCTCACTCGGCACGCCAGCTTGATACATCAACTTAGCACCAAAATGTGCGATCAAGCTGGTTTGTTCTGCTGGCTTTGCTACCACCGTATTGCCTGCTGCTAATGCTGCAACGATTTGACCTGTATAAATTGCCAATGGAAAGTTCCATGGGCTGATACAGACAAAGGTGCCGCGCGCCTTATAAACTTGGCGTGACTGCTTACCAGCTAAGTCTGTAAATTCATGGGTGATATCGTTCAAGCGCTCCGCTTCATCGGCATAAAAACGACAAAAATCGACCGCTTCTTTGATTTCATCAATGCTGTCTTGTGTCGTTTTGCCCGCCTCCATTTGGCATAACGCCATTAGCTCAGCGTAATTTTCTTCGTACAAATCAGCAGTTTTGCGTAAGATAGCTGCACGCTCAGAAGCCGGTACTGCTTGCCAACTCGCTTGTCCAGCGACAGCAGCATCGATGGCTTGACGAGCCAAATCTGCATTGGCATATTGTACTTTGCCAGCCACAACTTCATGGTTCCAAGGCGCACGCACTGTATGACTCTCAAGCTGATGACTTGTGCCATCCTGCTCAAATGTGCTGACTGCTTGACCATTGATAACGGGCGCTGCTGACCATGTATTATTCAAATGACTATTAATCGCCGTTTTGAACGGCTGCCATTGCGACTCTACAAATATATTAGGCCCAAAGCTAGCACGGCGATTGCCATAGATGTCTAGGGGTAACGGAATCTCAGGATTATGCAGAGTCTCATTGGCCAATAGCTTGTCATATGGATGTACTGTAAGCTTATCAATTGGATATGACTTATCTAATAACTGGTGTACAAATGAGCTGTTCGCGCCATTTTCAAGCAAGCGGCGCACTAAGTATGGCAATAAGTCTTGATGAGCGCCAACAGGGGCATAGATACGTACAGGTATACTGTATGACTGTAAAATATGATCATAAAGCGCGTCCCCCATCCCATGTAGACGCTGGAACTCAAAGTCTCTGTGCGTACTCATGGTCATGACAGATGCCAAAGTATGGGCGTTGTGAGTTGCGAACTGTGGCCAAATTAAACCACGTAAATGTTCTGATAACAAAAACCGTGCGCAAGCAAGATAGGCGGTATCTGTGCCCTCTTTACGGGTCCAAACTGGATAGCCTGACAGACCTTTTTGCTGCGCAAGCTTAATCTCAAAGTCCCAGTACGCGCCTTTGACTAGACGTAGCGGAATACGGTCGCCCACTTCTTTGGCCAAACGAGCAAGCCATGCAAATATCGCAATCGCACGTTTTGAGTAGCCCTGAACGACTAGTCCTAGGCCATCCCAGCCTGCGGTCAATGGGTCACGATATAGTGATTCAAATAACTTTAAGGAAATCTCAAGACGATCCGCTTCTTCTGCATCGATACTGATATCGACATCGACTTCGCGTGCCGCTTCAATAAGTAGCAAACAGCGCTGACGTAGTAGCCCTAAGACTTGTGCCTCTTGCGTTGCTTCATAGCGTGGATGTAGCGCTGACAACTTGATAGATACAGAGGGCTTAGGCATGCCTTCCTTGACTCTAACATTGGCAGTCGCTTTAATTGCATGTAGGTAGTCATTGAAGTACTTTTCAGCATCTTTATTAGTGATAGCCGCTTCGCCTAGCATATCGAACGAATAGGTATAGCCTTTATTACGATAAGGTTGGCTGTTTTTATTGGCCTCTTCAATGGTCTCACCCAATACAAACTGATGCCCCATAATGCGCATGGCTTTTTGCATCGCACCGCGAATCATTGGCTCGCCCATCTTTTTGGTCATGCGATCCAAAAATCCAGAGGCGGTGGTACTGCTGTCAATACTGACAACACGGCCAGTCATCATCATGCCCCATGTTGAGGCATTGACCATAAAACCGTTGTCATCTTTTAGATGTTTTTTCCAGTCGGCTACACTCATTTTGTCACGGATTAGCGCATCAGCGGTGTAGCTGTCAGGGACACGAATCAACGCTTCAGCCAAGCTCATTAGCAAGATACCTTCTTGAGTATCAAGGCTATATTCAAGTAGCAATGAATCCACCATCTTGATCGCTTTACCATCGTTACGCACGTATTCAACCAGTTTACGTGTCTGCTCGCTAGCATCATCGCGCTCTTTATCACTAGGCTTAGCTAGCGGTAGCAATCTGTCCAACCAGCGGTCTTCATCGACACTATATAACGGTGATATACGCGCATAAAGGTCATCTGCAGACTGAGTAATATACTCAGGTGCAAGCAAATCGATAGGATTAAATAAAATAGGCTCTTTGGGGGTAAACTGGTCTATTGGGTTCATACCAACTCCATAACTATCGTTAAAAAAACCATAATAAATGGCGCTTGTGGACTCTTAATAACGCAAATATTTAGAATAAAGCAATTAAACATTCCGCCAAATAGCAGTGATAAACAACCAATAACAGCTATCTATAGGAGACCAAACGGCACCATCACAAAACGAGCAAATCCAGCATAAGCTGGAGAGGGTTAAGTAGGTCGTTCGATTGTTAAAAAAGTGCTACGTTAACAATTCAAAGGCAACAACGAACAGTTAAGCGGCATTAGTGCCTTCTTCTTGTCTGTAGTGAAAGGAGTGCGATCAACATTTAATGGCTTTTATATAAGCTGATTGAACCAAAATTATCATCTTGTATGACGCTAATTCACTGTAAGAAAAACCTCTACGGCGTTGATTGAGGTGATGCGCTTAACCCCGCCATATTATCATGAAACAATTTTTCAAACTAACAATATCGCTCATTTATATTAATAAATATATTATTTAAAAACAAATAGTTAGCGGTATAAAGTTATAGGTAGCTCCTAATTGATGGTCTTTTGTTGATTATTGTTTATTTAATAAGGTTTTTTGCAGCCATAGTGTTAATCGTTTGGTTAAAAATATTTGCGTTTTGCATAAAAAACCCTCCTTAACAGTCGAAGTTAAAGAGGGTAAAAAGTAGTAAACATTAATGCCTATTGGCAGTGTATATTTACACTATGTTCGACAAGTCTTGGTTTAAACATTGACAGACATAACGTGAATAAATAAACAATTAAGCTATAACCATATGATCTTAACAAGTAAGATGATTGTTAGCACCCATACTGGTAGAGTCACTTCATTGACTTTGCCAGACATCAGCTTAACTGCGGTAAAGGTAATAAAACCAAGGGCAATACCATCAGCGATAGAATATGTCAGTGGCGTAAATAACAGCACGACAACAACGGGTGCTGCATCTGTCAAATCTGCCCAGTTGATATCTTTTAACGTGCCTAGCATTAGTACGGCGACGTAAAAGATAGCGCCAGCGGTAGCGTACGCTGGAATCATACCAGCGAGCGGTGCAAAAAAAGTACTTAATAAGAACATCACTCCGACTGTTACCGCCACAAGTCCCGTACGTCCGCCTGCAGCAATACCTGCCACACTCTCAACGTAACTGGTGGTCGATGAGGTACCAAGCATCGCACCTGTCACCGTCGCTGTCGAATCTGCCAGTAGTGCTTTGCCCATATTAGGTATGTTGCCGTCTTTATCAATCAATTTCGCTTGGCTTGTCGTCGCCACTAGCGTACCTGCGGTATCAAATAGATCAACGAACAAAAAAGCAAAAATAACACTGATCATAGTAACATCAAACGCCCCAGCAATATCAAGCTGCATAAGAGTTGGCGCAATGGAGGGTGGCGTAGATATAATCCCAGCAAACTCAGTATGACCTGCCAATAGACTGATTAAAGCAACCAGTAAAATACCAATCGTCACAGCACCGGGGACTTTTTTATACGATAGCCCGATGATAACAAAGAAACCTATGGATGCCATCATAGGACCAAATGAGGTCATATCACCAAGCGTCACTAGCGTTGCGTCTTGCCCAACGATAACGCCTGAGCTTTGCAGGGCAATAAACGCTAAAAATGCACCGATACCTGCGATAACCCCTTGTTTAAGAGCGATCGGAATAGAATTAATAATCCATTCACGGATTTTAAATAAGCTTAATAGTATGAATATGCACCCCGACAAAAAAACAGCACCGAGTGCTGTCTGCCATGCATAACCCATCCCTAAAACCACACCATAGGTAAAAAAGGCGTTAAGACCCATGCCAGGTGCCAACGCTACGGGCAAACGCGCATAAAGACCCATTATAAAACAGCCTATCGCAGCGGCAAGACAGGTAGCGACAAACACTGCCCCTTTATCCATGCCCGCTTCTGCTAATATATTGGGGTTGACAAAAATGATATAAGCCATCGTTAAAAATGTCGTTATACCGGCAACAATTTCCGTTTTTATCGTCGTATTGTCACCATTAATTCCAAAATAGCGCTCAATTGCATTCATAAGGGTCAATCCCAACTGGCCAGTGAAAAGAACAAGTTTATTTGCGTCTAAAATAAAGATGACGTCAACAAAGCAATGATGACGTCAACAAAGCAATGATGACGTCATAAACAAAAGACAGCGGTAACAAAGCGCAACATTCTAGAGAAACCCGCGCACAAATTCAATCATTACCCATGTCTTACACGCCTAAAATCAATATTAACTGTTGTCTACAAACAATAGTACACGGTAAAAACACATTATCAAACTATTAATCCAAAAACTCTCTACTGCCCATTAAACATATTAATAATGACCTTTTGTCTATTTAACAGTAAACTAAGGGGTTGAGATATTATTGTCATAGAGAGGATACTATTATCCAAACGCTGTCTTCTTATTAAATTGTTGAAATAAATAATAAAATATATTTATTAGCTATCATACAATAAACATAAATTGTATCTTTTAGGATTGTTTGATCAGGGCCTCAGCTTTGGTCAATTGTTGTTAATCATCAGTGAGCCTGTTACATGCCTGAATCATTAAACATTATCGATCTTATTACTCAAGCAAGTCTGCTCGTGCAGATGGTGATGGGATTGCTATTACTAGCCTCTTTGGTTAGTTGGGTTATTATCTTTCGTCTAAGTGCGCGCCTCGGTACTGCCAAAAACTTCGATGATCAGTTCGAAACGTGGTTTTGGTCAGGTGAGGATTTGGCCAAACTTTATCAGGGTGTCCAAGGCTCGCCTGAGCGTCAAGGGCTTGAGCAGATTTTTTATATTGGATTTTCTGAATACTTAAGAATGCACAAAAAACGCCAACCCAAAGATGACATTATCGATGGCGTCGAGCGTAAGCTACGCGTTGGACTTGGTCGTCAGCAGCAGCTACTTGAGTCCGGTATTACCACCCTTGCCAGCATCGGTTCGGTAGCGCCTTATGTGGGTTTATTTGGTACGGTTTGGGGTATTATGAATGCCTTTTTGGGTCTCTCGCAGACAGAACAAGCGACTCTTGCTTCAGTCGCCCCTGGTATCGCTGAAGCACTTATTGCCACGGCGATGGGGCTATTTGCAGCTATTCCAGCCGTATTAGCGTATAACCACTTTACAGCAAAGTCAGGCCAGCTCTACGAGTCGCGCGCCTTATTTTGTGATGAGATGACAGGAATGCTACAGCGTGAGACCAATACTCAAAATGCACTAAATAAAGCGCATAAAAATAATGAGAGTAGAGCTGGTGAAGGTCAGGTGGCAGGGCTATGAAACCAAACCCCTACAGCCGCAAGAAAAAAGCACTTAATGCTGAGATGAATGTCGTACCTTATATCGATGTTATGCTGGTGCTACTGGTGATATTTATGGTGACAGCGCCAATGCTGACTACGGGGGTCGATGTCGATTTACCAAAAGAGCAGACCAATACGATGAGCCAAAACCAGCTGCCTGTCATCGTGTCATTGACAAGTAGCGGTGAGATTTTTATCAGCTATGAAAACAACATAGACATGCCTATTAGTGAGCCTGAATTGATCAACACCTTAGCCAACTTGCAATCGCAAAATAGTAACGCTGACATGCCACCGCTTCAGGTAATGATTAACGCTGATCAAAACAATCAATACGGTGCAATCATGACCTTGATGGCCAATTTGCAACAAGCAGGTATTCAGAAGGTGGGGCTATTAACAGGTGCTCCTCTACCTACGCCTACGTTATAATAGGCTTAAATCAAAAACAATTATTCTTTATATACGCTTGATTGAATCCAGTAGGCAACCTGATGACACACGTCAATGAGTATCACAATCATGAATAATGCTCCTGCCGTCTATATCCCAACTCCGCCCGAAGGTAATGGGCTGACCCTACCCTTGCTATTAAGTCTATTGGCTCATGGCATCGTACTTGGCTTGCTGGTCTATACCTACCAGCAGCCCGAATTAGAAACCGTTGGCAATATCGAAACCACTATGGTCACGCCAGGAGAGTTGGCGGAGATGCAAGGACAAATACTGGCCAACCGTGCAGCGATGCAAGCTCAGGCCGCTAGTAGTACTAGTAATACAGCGACCAGTGAGCCTATACCTACAGACAGTAATAGCAATATTAGTCAAAAAAATGCATCATCAAAACTGCAAAGAGAGTCTGTATTCACGCGCTCCGATGCGCCAGCGGACCAACCAGTACTAATGAGTCAGGAGCAGCATCAGCGACGCATTGAGCAGATGCAAGAGTACGAGCGTAATATGGCCGAGCTGGCAGCGCGGCTAGATGAGACCGCCCTAGAAGAGCTGAACCAAGTAGAACAAGACAAACAAAACCAGCTTGATGCTGAGCGCGCACGTTTAAAGTCTTTTCGTTATACAGAGAATAATCCGCCTAAAATCAAACGCCCCAACAATACACAGGCCAATTTGGAGATAGAAACGGGTAATACTAATAATGCTGGCAAAAATTTTAGCCTAGAAGCAGATGGAAAATCGACAGTATCTGGAAGCCCCAACACTTCAGGGCAATCAACAGGCAGTAATAGCAGTGCGTCGACGAGTAGTCGCGGTGCAAGCAATAGTGAGATCGTAAGCTTAATTAAGCGCAACTATAATCCACCGGTAGCAGCTAAAGGCTCAACTCAGCAGGCAACCTTGACCATAACGGTCAATAGTAATGGGGATGTGGTTAATGTCTCTGTCTCAGGGTCTGATTCAGCTGTCAATGAAGCGGCCAAACAAGCGGTATTAAATACTCGTCATTTACCGATTGATACTGATGATCCCAAATACCCCACCTTTACCATACGATTTAAAGGCAGCAATTAATAAGAGGATAGACGGCTGATTTATTGTTGGTTTTATCTTAAAAAACTTGCACCAATGGCAATATTGTCTTACCGTAATACTCAATTAAAGTATATAAAAAACGATTGTCATATCATTTTAGGAGCCAAATCCAGTCATGCGTACTCACAAAAAACTGTTGCTTAGCTTACTTGCTAGCACCTCAAGTCTACTTATCGCTCCTAGCGTATACGCGGCTCCCGTCGTATTAGAGTTAGACTACGAGATTCCAGTTCAACAAAACCAAGTCGCCTTCGTGCCTTTCGCTGGCGACTCTGTGCTATCACCCATTATCTTAAATGATTTGAGTAGAACTGAGCTCAATGTGACTAGCAAAGACCTGCCTCAGCAACCGCGCAGCAGTAGTGAGCTGGCAGAGACATTACCAGTGTGGCAAAGCTTAGGTATTCCGTATTTAGTAGTCGGTAGCACCCGTACCAATCGCGGTAAAATTGAGACTACTTATGAGGTAATTGATGTCAAATCTGGTCGTGTACTTCAAGGAAAGCAAAGCTTAAGCGCTGATAATAATCAAGAAAGCTTGCGTTATGCCGCGCACGTCATCGCTGATAAAGTCTATGAGCTGATCACTGGTACACCAGGTGACTTTTCAGGTCGTATTGCTTATATTGAAGAGACAGGACGCGGAAAAGACAAAATATCTCGCCTAAAAGTTATGGATGCCGATGGCGAGAACGCCAGAACCATTACTGAGGTAGCAGGCTCCATATTTTCGCCTACATGGTCGCCCGATGCTTCGCGTATCGCCTATACCGTACAGCGCGATAAATCTTATCCGTTGATTTATGTGCAAAATGTCAGCGGCGGTGCAGCGACCGTTGTTACCCCTTATAAAGGCAGTAACCTAAGCCCTTCTTTCTCCCCTGATGGTAGCAAGATACTCTTCTCTAGTAGCTTTGAGGGTAGTGCTGATATTTATGAGATGAGTGCAGGTGGTGGTAACCTTAAAAAACTGACAAACTGGCCAAGCAGTGAAGTCCAACCAAACTATGCACCAGACGGTAAGTCTTTTGTGTTTGTCTCTGATAGAGCAGGCTTTAACAAACCGCAGATATATCGCTATGAGTTTGGCTCAGGTCGAACGACCAAGGTCTCTAATAGCGGTTATGCAACCAGCCCGCAATTTAGTAGTGACGGCACACAAATTGCGTTTTTAAGTGGGCGATCAGCCGCGATTATGAACAGTAACGGTGCTATAACTGCAAACCTTGGTAACACAGGTATTGACGAAGCCCCAAGCTTCTCTCCTAATGGCAAGCGTGTGGTGTATGCCTCCACCCAAGGCGGTAATGGGGTCTTAACCATTAAGTCCCTAAATGGAGGTGCGTCATTTGGTAAGTCTGGTCAAGGCGTTATCCGCTCCCCAGTATGGTCATCAAGTCCTAAATAAGTCTTTAACTCTATAAACTTGTCGCTTTAATACCGGCTTATTTCTTACTTAATACACATAAAAAAGCGCC
>NZ_LNUO01000076.1:0-7514 GCF_001462175.1 Psychrobacter sp. ENNN9_III | reverse complement strand
AATCATATGATCGGGCGCTTTTTTATACATGACTATTATTAGCAATTATTTGAGATTGAGTATGACGTACTTATTCGCTTGGGTCATAACCTGGTGGATTGGCATGTCTTAGCTGCGCCACATCTTCAGCAGTAACAGTCTGTTTAAAACCGTTTAAATCATTGACGACATATTGAGTGACAGCGGCCATTTGCTCATCGTCCATCATCATATGAAATGACGGCATGCCACGAAAACCATTAATCAATATATCAATAATGTAGTATTTCGACTGCATTTTACTGTTATTTGCTAATGGTGGGTAATAGCCTGCACCTTGAGCACCCTCGCCTTCATGCATATGGCAGCCTGCACATGAATCATGATATAGCTTTTTACCATTGGTAGTAACAAAAGCATTTTGACCTTCAAACTTAGCTTCCCACTTTGTAAGGCTGGGATCATTTTCCATATTTGGCAATGAGCTATCGTCGACGATGTTGATATTTGGCGCTCTTAACTCATCACGAGTCATATATACACCGCCCCAAGCGCCAGTGTTACGGCTGGCTTGATTATTAACTGGTAGTACAGCATCTTGTTTGCTTGCTATTGTCTCTACATCCTCTGATTTTTGGCTACAGCCTAGCAATGCTGCACTGCTTATCATACTAAGTGACATCACAGTTAGCATTTTAAATGTCGTTTTTTTCATGCTTATATTGTCCATGACAGCCTCTGAATTTATTATGGTTATCAACATTACCCAAGCATTTTTGCCTTTTTGTGCAGACGATTGGCTGCATCAATGCCGGATAAAATAGCGCCCTCTTGCCATGCAGGAATATGTGAGCAATGCTCGCCTGTCAGTACAATACGGTTGTCGATACTACATAGCTGATCATAGTATTGGTCACGGCTCGACTCACTCCAAATACCATAACAACCTAAGGTCCATGGTATA
This sequence comes from Psychrobacter sp. ENNN9_III, assembly GCF_001462175.1. Taxonomy (NCBI): domain Bacteria; kingdom Pseudomonadati; phylum Pseudomonadota; class Gammaproteobacteria; order Moraxellales; family Moraxellaceae; genus Psychrobacter; species Psychrobacter sp. ENNN9_III. The sequence goes on along the minus strand of NZ_LNUO01000076.1, from coordinate 6,571 downwards.
CGGTGCCACACCACTGACGTACCTGTACGGAACTCTTTTGGATACTGCGGATGAATGTATTTACCATAAGCAAGGGCGGCGTTAATACGCTCCTTTGGCGTTAATGTATTAAACTTATAAGAAGTTGGGCCAAAACCATAGGCTCCTAATAGTACCCCTGTCCCTGTTTTGAACATCTCTTCTGACGGGTAAGCGATTTGTGTAATGGGCATATCAGTATAAGTGACACCGCCAAAAATCCACTCGTCTTCTTCCCAAAAGCGGCGGTTAAACTCGAGACCAACTTTATAAGAGGTGTCGTACGGCACTGCTGCCATTGCTTTTTTCATCGATTTTGAGACGTTGATATCGATTTGGGTCAATACGGTAAGCGGGATATTACAGACACACCAGTCAGCACGTATGGTCTTGGTCGCACCATCCGGGCTGTTACTATCGACATAATTGACAGTCACACCACTTTCATCTTGATGAATTTTAGTGACTTTGGCATTAAACTCAATCATATCGCGGCACTCACGAGTAAATGCATCACCGATTTTGCCCATACCGCCTACTGGCTGGAACATCGTTGGTTGATGGCCGTAGGTCATATGATTGGCATAAATGTCTGACCACATACCAGAGTCTAATATCTCACTAATAGGTAGAGGCTTTGAGGGTTTTTCATTGGGCATCAGGCCACCGCCAGGGAAGACGCTAAAGCCGCGATGTTTGGTAGTCTCATTGCTGGCTCTGTAGCGATAGTCTTTGTCTAGTACGCCCCAGCCTTTTAAGCCCTCAAGCAGCTTTTCTTTATCCTCAGTATTCACTGAACGATCTAGTCCGCCAACGTTGACCGCCTTTGATAGTAGCTCAGCTATGTTGCCTTGTATGTCGTTTTTTACATCTCCTAGGCGCTGCGGTACACCGCCAAAGTGCGTAGAGCGATGCAGATAAGCCCGGTCGTTAGTCTGCACAAAAGGCTGCATCTCAACACCGAATTTTTTACAATAGTGAAATACTGCATAATGATGACTTGGTAAACGCCAAGGCCCACCGTTAAAATAGTTACCTTCTTCAAAATCACAGGTAACCTCCTCACCGCCAAGCTCAGTATATCTGTCACCACTGTTGAGCGTCCAGCTACGTCCACCACCTCGATTTTGGAACTCAAGTACCTTAACATCATAACCTGCTTTACGTAATTCATAAGCAGCGGTTAGACCGCCAAGACCTGCCCCAAGAATGACAATACTCGCTCCTGGAGGCGCTCCTTTTAGGTCCATCGATTCTTTAAAGCTAGACTCAGAAGCAAATCCTAAGGTAGTCATTGCTTGATACATCGCAGTTGCACCCGCTGTTTTACCGATCATCGAGAGCAGTTGGCGCCGCGTTGGTGATTGAAGCATGTCTTTCATAATAATATCCTTAAAGTAGATTTTCGTGTATGGCGGTAGGCATTCACTTTTATTATTGGTTCAGCTCATATAATCTGTCTATGACGCTAAGCTTTAATACTCTACTGACTTACACTGAATCTATGTCTTATAATAAGCGCCTAACACGCATTTGTTAAGTTGCCTGTTTTACTAGTTAAATTCATTGATTCAACTAACGATGACGCCTAGAACGTATGAACGCTCGCACAATAAATATGATAATGACGATAGCTACGATAAGACCTAGTATCGCAAGCAGACCTGCGTACTTAATCAAAAAAGGCTGATTAGCGCCTGTAGTTGCCACGCGGTCGACATCAGCAGCGCTGACATCACTACTATCTAAACTACCAAAGTTCACCCGTACATAATTGCTAATACCAGCGATTTGCTCGCTACTTAGCTCTTCTGAAAAGCCAGGCATCTTAGGACTGGTATTGGTTGCGCCATCAACACCATGAAGAATAACATTGATTAAACCATCCGGCTTTTCGCGGCGGATACTGCTTAGACCCACAATAGGTGCATAACGAGCGTCAGGTTGGCCATAACCATCGACACCATGACAGCTACCACAAGCAGCAAGATATAATGCTTCTGGTGAATTACTGCCACCCTGAACGTCGGCTTTTGCCTGTGCTAAGTAGTCTTTTTGAGCAAGCAGGTCATGAGTGATTGATTCACTGATTGGGGTTGGTAAACGTGACGCATCAACCGGATGTACCTTATCGTCCGTTTGAACATCAGGTACGGTCTTAAGATAAGAAGCAATAGCGTTTAAATCCGCATCTTTTAAATAGCGAGTACTGTGCGATACCACCTCTCCCATAGGTCCACCAGCAAAGACTCGTTGATCCAGCTCGCCTGTACGCAGATAGGTGACAATATCTTGCTCACTCCAGTTACCTATACCGCTCGATTTATTGGGGGTGATATTGGGCGCATGCCATGTTCCAAGCTGGGCACCTGCTAAATAATTGTCGTTATCAAAACCCATTGTGCTATTACGCGGAGTATGACAAGTACCGCAATGAGCAAGATTATTGACCAAATACTCTCCGCGTTGCTGCGTCTGCGTCAATCCCTCACGGCTTTTAGTAGAAGGAACATTGAGAACATTCCAGCCTAACATTAGACTGCGAAAGTTAAACGGAAACGGTAGATTGGTTTCGTAATCAGGGGCCTCATCTACGATGGGAACTGTCTGTAAATAGGCAAATAATGCGCTGATGTCTTCATCTTTCATACCATTATAAGAAGGATATGGCATGGCTGGATAAAGCATATGATCGGGTGCACGACCTTTTTGTAGTGCTTTTTTTAGATCGGCTTCGGTATAGTTACCGATACCATAGCGTTTCGATGGGGTAATATTGGTTGCATAAATCTCACCCATTGGCGTCTCAAGTGCGACACCGCCAGCATAATCTTCACGATGGCAAGCCATACAGTCAGCTGCGCGTGCAATATACGCTCCTCGATTGACCAAATCGCTATTGGCTGGGCTTACATTGGGTAGGCTAGCGCTTGATAGGTTAACATCTTCAGCCATTACCGTACTGGAAGTGAAACCAATAACAAGCACCGATAACATCATAGAAAGTGGCTTCATAATATCCTCATATAGCTGAAATATAGTGGCTGGCAAAAACTAAGGTTGTTAGATAGAGACAGTAGTAAAATAACCAGCAATTTCTAATAGTTAATAGCTTAGTAGTATTTTAATTTTAGTAAGTTTAAGGTAAACATAGCTAAAGCTTATGTTGTCTCAAGTGTTAATTGCTCATATATAAACGCCTAGTTTCCATCAATTATTACGTTTGTATATTAACTAGCTTATGTTTATTTCTATAAAGGTAAAACTATTTCGCTAATATTGCTTAAATATTAACCTATTTATCTCATTTTTTTACAAAAATTAAAAATCTGTGTTAAGACGCTCCATAAATTATGAATCTATAATAAAAAATACATAATATTAAAAATTTAGATATTAAAACCTTTAAAAACATAAACTAAGAAAAATAGTTAACTAAACTCTTATTAAATAAACATCTAGCAACTACCTAAAACCTCGCAATTTTGTTCACTTATATCCATTTTAGTAAAAACAGCAGATACACAGTATATACAAAGGCTGTAGGTGATTCTTTAGCAAAAAACCATCAATCACAAATTACTAATTTATACAACCTAAAAGAACAGCAAATGCTCTTTTAAGTTAAGTTGACTATTTTTAGCAATAAAAACTTTTAAGCGAACGTATATGGTTGCATAATAATAAGTTTGGACTATGATATAAGCTATCTCAACACTATAGTTCTACAAGCCATAATTTAAATCTGTAGTTTTGGTACTATAGGTCAGATCCAGGTTCAAGCTCCGATTCAAGTCCTCTAAAAGGTATGCTAAAAACTACTATGAAATCCTTTAATATTTTTTGCATGCTGATACCGATGCTGCTGCTTACTGGCTGTCAATCCTTACTACTCTTTGATAGTCCTATCCCTGTGACTTCCAGTCTTAATTTATCTCACACTGATATAGATAATGATAAATAAAGCTCATAAAAAAGCAGACATCAACACTGACGTCTGCTTTTTATAGTTTAATAGTTGCTAATTTATAAGTAAGAAGATAAGAAGCTTTAGTTTATGAGGGTTGGTTAGCTGGTTGATGTTTGATAATCGTCTTTGCTAAGTGATCACCAAACCAAATAGCAGTATCAATATCGCCCTTTCCTGGAGTCTCTTCAGGTGGGCCATCAAGCGATTGAGTCATTAAGCCTAAAAAGCTCGATAGTCGGTTTAAATCATGAGCCTCATGACCTGTCGGCATCAATGGCAGACCAATCCAGTTCATACCATGCTGCATAGCGTACAATGAAATCTGCTGCAATACTGCAAGCTTATCTCCACTTAGTCCACCTGAATTGGCAAAAGCCGCCGCCCACTTGCCTTCCCATTTGCGATGATACCAACGCTTTGAGGTCTCATCCATAAAGGTCTTAAATTCGGCAGTGACACTACCCATATATACTGCACTACCAAATACCAGCAAATCAGCTTGATCTACAAAATCCCAATCAACATCATGGACATCGATCGCTTTTGCTTGAGCTTCTGGCAGCTGTTTACGAGCGCCTTGTACGATCGCTTCTGCAACGCGCTTGGTATGCCCATAGTTACTATGAAAAATGACAGCAATCGATACATTAGGCGTGTTTTTCTGAGATAAAGACGATGATAAGGATGCTTCGGTTGATGTATTCATACAAACTCTAATAATGGATGATAAGTAAATAATTCAGCGGTAGGATATTGTAGCTCCAAAACCCTTGACATATGACTGGTAAGGTTATCAATCCAGTCGATGAAGAGGTTTGCTACCTGATATGCGGTAGACTTCAATAAGTTCAAGCATATTGTAACAGGCATGTTTTAATGAGTACCAGCTTATTACTGCGCATTATTTATTAACCCACACTGTAGCGAATTTTTGCGCATTATCAATTATCCTTCTGTAATAGTTACTACTCTTTATACATCAGTAAGCAAAAACTTAACACGCAATATGCCCGCCTACTAATGAAAAATCTAATAGCAAATCGTCCATACTAAACAACTTATTTATATTCCATATTGTCATATACTCATTCTTATTCTACTAATACGCTAATATTTACTTTAATGATAATAGGATTATGATGGAGCGTTTATTCATACATGACTAAAAACACCAAACGAGTTCCATAACTCTACTTCTTATTCTTATATAAATACTTATACAAATCACATCCGATCACATACATCGGAGAAGGATGTTATTGCCTTGAATACTTTGAATACCACCACTAGAGTTCAGCCTTTAAATGATGCAAAGGATCCCATTGTAAGAGGCACTCTTGCACTTAATGCACCGCAAAAAGTATTAATAGCAGGCGGAGTGATAGCAGGATTGCTACTCCTTATCCACTTACTTGACACTCAGCATATCTCCCAATCTTTGCTACTAGGTATTGGTCTTTTGCTAGGCTATACTCTTTTTCATGCACGTTTTGGCTTTACCTCAGCATTTAGACGTATCATGGCTGTCGGTAATGGACAGGCGATGCGCTCTCATATGCTAATGCTAGCAGTCGCGGTAACATTGTTTGCTCCCATTCTTGCCTATGGCACCACAATATTTGGCGGGCCAGTCGCAGGTTATGTGGCGCCGTTGGGTGTCAGCCTATTAGTTGGATCTTTTATCTTTGGTGTCGGCATGCAACTTGGTGGTGGCTGTGCTTCTGGTACACTCTATGCGATAGGCGGTGGACGTTCGGTTATGTTCATCACTTTTATCTTTTTTATAATAGGCGCTACGATTGGCGCTTATCATCTGCCATTTTGGACAGAGGAGATGCCAGCTTATGCCCCCTATTCATTAGCCACTTCTACAGGTCTTGGTTATACAGGTGCTTGGCTGGTATCGCTTGCGTTGTTTGGTTTGATTGCTTGGGTTACATTGATCGTTGAGAAAAAAAGAGCTGCACCTAAGATGGCACCTGTACCATCTGAGTCTGGCTGGAAGCGCATCTTTCGTGGTTCTTGGCCCCTATTTGCAGCAGCGATTGTTCTTGCTCTACTCAATGCCTTGACGTTACTGACGCGTGGTCAGCCTTGGGGCATTACCTCAGCATTTACTTTATGGGGCTCCAAGATAGCGAGCGGTTTGGGCGTTGATGTCGCTAGCTGGGGCTATTGGCAAGGGGCAAATGCCGCAGCGCTTGATGCGTCTATTTTTGCAGACTCAACGACCGTATTGAATATCGGTATTATCATTGGTGCTTTTATTGCATCGGCGGCGGGCGGTCTGTTTAGATTTACTCAGATTACTATGGGTAATTTTGCAGCGTCAGTCATCGGTGGTCTGATGATGGGTTATGGGGCACGTTTGGCATTTGGCTGTAACATTGGCGCCTACTTCGGCGGTATCGCATCTTTTAGCTTGCATGGCTACATCTGGGGCATACTTGCTATGGCAGGCACTTTTTTAGCTCTGTACCTACGTCCGCTATTTGGGCTTTCCGTACCTAAGTCCAATGACTCTGTGTGCTAATATAAATGAGTATACTGAAAAGACAATAAAAAAAAGCAGGTTAAAACCTG
>NZ_LNUO01000075.1:0-8828 GCF_001462175.1 Psychrobacter sp. ENNN9_III | reverse complement strand
AGATTGCCGCCTTGAGATTTTTTTCTAGGCACTGTTTATCGGTATTTTTCGACAACATTATCAGTGCTTCAGCCAAACCCCTTAACTTAACTACGCACGCACAATAATCAATGCCATACGTCCCGTCGCTGGCTGCTGCAAATGCGTCTGGCGCCGATACGAATAATACCTAGGATCAGAGTAGCTACAGTTTATCGAGGTTTCATTTGCTAATATCACACCAGCAGCGCTTAGCTGATCAGCAGCCAGCTTTGGTAAATCAAGCTTAATTTTGTCTGTATGGGAGTCTGTATTAGTCGAGCTATGAACGTCAGAATCTACCGCATATAACTGATCGAAGCGATCGGTATTACTCATGTCTTGTGCTAATAATGACTGATATTCGATACAACCTGCCAGCAGCTTATCTCGAACCTGCTTATCAACCTCGTAGTTCTCTTGGCTGATACAGACACCTATCCACGCTTTGATTTCGCCAGACTCTGTAAAACGCTTTATCGTCGTTGAAATAATTCCGCAGGCAAGCCCTTGCCAGCCAGCATGAATCGCTGCAATCTGGCCGCTTGCTGGCTGATATAATACGATTGGTACGCAATCAGCTGTCATAATAGCCAGTCCCAAACCATCTTGCTGACTGACCATCGCATCAGCATCTGCCGGACGCATACTAAGCGGGTCTGCATCTACATCATGAATCTGCTTGCCATGAACTTGATTTACCCAGCATAAGCGACTGATGGGCGCACGCTGCTGCGTTCTTAGGTGGTGGTTGATAGTCGCTAGCAAACGCATACGATTATCCAATACCTGAGTAGGATTATCATCGACGTGCAGTCCAAGATTTAATTCACCATAGCTTGCTTGTTCTGTTTGCAACATTTGCTGAGGCTTTTCTAGCTCTCTATGCTTAATATCAGCCTGTTCCAAACCAGCCATTTGATAGGCGGCTGTTTGAAATACCGTCACATCATCGAGCTGCGCTAACACCGTTAATGGAAGTTTGTCTGTCATATCTTATTCGTCATCGTAGCCATCAGTTAACACTGATATGAGTTTTTGCATATCTTCAGGGATGGGGGTCGTCACTTCGATATCCTCACCCGTTGTTGGATGCACAAACCCCAAAGTATATGCGTGCAACGCTTGTCTTGGGAAATTACCAATCGCTTGGCGCTGCGCTTCTGTCAATCCTGCTCGCAGTTGGCGACGTCCACCATAGACACGGTCACCGACTATCGGATAAGTGATATGGCTTAGGTGTACACGAATCTGGTGAGTACGACCCGTCTCGAGACCGACATCCAGTAAACAGTAATTATCATTGAGCGGTGTGACGTTTAATAAGTGCGTTACAGCCTCACGTCCAGCGGTCATCACCGTCATCTTTGTGCGCTGATTACGATGGCGACCAATGGGTGCATCGATACGGCGATGGCGCAATAAACTTGCCGCGTCCCCTGCTACGACACACTGATAGTGACGATAAACAGACTTGTCCTTTAGCTGCTCCATTAACGCCATTTGCGCAGGCTTAGTTTTCCCAATCAGTAAAAGACCTGAAGTATCTTTATCAATACGATGTACCAAGCCTGCGCGTGGTAAGTGATGCTGCTGTGGATAATGATACAGTAATGCATTGACCAAAGTGCCTGTCTGATTGCCCGCCCCAGGATGGACCACCATACCGACAGGCTTATCAATCACCAGCACATCATCATCTTCGTAAACGACATTGATGGCGATGTTTTCTGGCTGATCTTCGCTATGTTGCTGCAATGTCGTAGACAGATGTATGACGTCTCCAGCTTTGACGCGTTGTTTAGGCTTTTGCACGCTACAGTTATGTAACAAGCTACCATCGCCAACCCAGCCTTGTAACTGCGCTCGCGAAAAGTCGGTAAAAACCTGTGAAGCAAGCTTATCTATACGTAGACCTGCTTCTTTTTCAGTAACCGTATGCGTCATGTCAATAACTTGCGGTATGGCTTGTCCAGCTACAGAGGTAACATCGCTATCATACTCATTATGATCTTCATCGTCGTCGATTTCTTCATAAGTAGATGCTAACTCATCATCAGACAAACTCTCATCAAGTAAATCAGCATCAAGGCTTGAGCCATTGATTGTCAATTCATCTTGCATAGATGACTGTTGTGCTGACAATTTAGTCTCTGATGTTTGTTTCGGTGTTGTGTTTGTGGTCATAGCATTATTGTTCGTAGCAGATTCGTAGGTGACCGTAATCATAAAAGAATAGGTCATAAGGATTAACTTTATAAAGCCGCGATATATTGAATATTTAAGTAAGAACCTTCAAAAATTCCAATAAAAAGCTGGTTAAATATCGTCATAGTGTACCACGCTAAGAACCTTTCACCCTATGCTTACGCACAGTTATCTCTTCTTTATTACTAAGATCACGTCATATGAAGGGGTATACTGATAACTCTCTATAATATAACGTTGCCGTAATTTACTGTATATTAAAGATGAATAGCAACATTTGTCGTCGCTCAGCGCAGGTGCTCATGCTAAACTATCCAAAATTTATCACGTCAGACCCTACTATGTTGTTATCTGACTACAAAATAGCGCACGAAAAAATAGACGAAGCAGACGTTATTCTATAAAGTAAACGTGATTTTGCTGTATGCTATGTTCGATTATAAGCCGCTAGTTACTTTATATCTTGTTGCTTTGCTGTTTTGGACGTTGTTATCTTATAATTTAATAATCAGCCTTTTATCATCAACTTTGTTATTAGTGCGATAGTGTCACCGCTATTGTGCGCCTTGTGCCGGAGAAGAAGTATGCGCCCTATTGGCAACACGTTTATCAAAATCTCATCAGTGACCTTGCTTGCTCTAAGTGTAAACTTGGTCGGCTGTCAGACTTTTAAAAACCTGACAAATACAGACAGCGAAGCGGTCGAAACGGCTGAAAAATCAGAGCAAGGTTATTATAACGACGCTATCACTCAGATTGATAAAGGCCGCTATATACAAGCGATAGAAGATCTGACCAGTTTACGTACCTTCTATCCAACGGGACAATATGCTGAACAAGCGCTGCTTGATATTATGTATGCTCAATATGCAAGTGGCAGCTTTGAGACAGCAGCAGCAAGTGCAGATCGATTCATCAGCCTCTACCCTGCCAACCCGCAAGTAAGTTATGCATACTACGTACGCGGTGTGGCCAACATGCAAGGCTCATCTGAGGGTCTTAGACTGTTCAAGATGGATCAGTCTGAGCGCGATACTGCCTATTTGCGTATTGCCTTTGCCAATTTCCAAGAGCTCATCAATAAATACCCTAACAGCCCATATGCGCCAGATGCAGCGCAGCGTATGACCTTTATTTATAATCAGTTTGCTCGTAGTGAGCTGACCGCAGCCAACTGGTATATCGAACGTGAAGCGCATGTCGCCGCGGTCAACCGTGCCAAATGGGTATTTCAGTATTATCCACTTAGTGAAGCAGTACCAGAAGCGATCGCCATCCTTGCTTATAGTCATCAGCAGTTAGGATTGACTGACTTGGCACAAGAGTATAAAACCCTGCTCCAAATCAACTATCCAGAATGGCTCACTAATGATGGCCGTGTCAGACTGTCTACCAAAGCTGACCGTTCTTGGTTAAATAAACTGACCTTTGGCCAGCTTGGCCGCGCAAGCTTAAAAGATGTGCCTATGAATGATGGTGAATATACTGGCGCCACCAAAACTCAAATCATTCGAGCGGCCACTCAGCTCAGATTGCCAGCTGATAATGCTGCTGCTCCTACTACTAGCGGCGCACCAACCCGTAGCAACAGCGGTGTCAATATAGGCTTGGGTCTACCTGAAAGCTCAACCGAGCGCGTGACCGATCAGGCTAGCACAGGATCTACCGCTAGAGAGGCAAGTGTCGATCCACAAAACATGAACCCGATGCGCCGTACCACGCTACCGAACGATAGTAATAGTAATACAGTAGAACTGAACGACAATAACTAAACACTCGCTGTACTTATTCTGCTAATTCTTACACTCGTCTATGATCCGTTAAAAATAAGATCAACTGTATAGTTGGTCTTATTTGCTTATTGGTTTGACAAACCTCATTTATCACCATTCAGTAAATAAATTCAAGCTCCGATCTGCTTAGGCTATTTTTTGTTATAAAGTATTACTACTGTGCGTTATATCTCCTTTAATAATCTATGAGTACTTATTGCAAATAATAAAAGTGTTAAAATAACTTTTGCATTTTTCTATGATAAACTGTCCTTTCTCATGAGTATCCCCAATCATATTCTTGAACAATTAAACAGCCAAGCTGACTTGATCAGCATCATTGGTCGTCACACCACGCTTAAACGCGCTGGTAGTGAATATAAAGGGTGCTGTCCGTTCCATGGCGAAAAGTCGCCTTCGTTTTATGTCAATCCACAAAAAAACATTTATCATTGCTTTGGCTGTAATGTCGGCGGTAATGCCATTAGCTTTTTGCGCGATTATGAAAGCTTAACCTTTATCGAAGCGGTCAATGAGCTGTCAAAACAAACTGGCATTGAAGTGCCAAAAGATGAGCAACGTAACGTCAGTTATCAGCGTCGTGCACCCAAGCCAACAGCGCCACCATCAGTGCCTAGTCCGACTGTTGATCTGCAAAACCAAACACAGACCGCTCATACTCCTTCTGTCGTATCTGACCTAAGTAATCAAGGAGCAAGTCAACTCGGTTATAACGATCAACCTGTCTATAGCGACAATGTTGGTTACGATGACTATCCACCATTAGATGCTTACGATCCAGCTCCTTATCCAATAGATGCTTATGGCTCAGATTATCAAAATGATAATGAAAATGGCTATCCGCCTGCTTGGTTAACAGAGACAAATAAGGGGCTGACTGGCGATAACGGCAGTAACAATGCTGAGCAAGATGGCAACTTATACGAGCTATTGGATCAAATTCAGCAGTTTTATCAGCATAATCTAACCACGCATCCTCATGCCAAGCATTACTTTATGACACGTGGTATCACTGAAGAGACTCTTAAAACTTTTGGGTTAGGTTATGCACCATTTGGCTGGCAGCACCTTGAGCATCAGTTTCCACAAGACATTGAAGGACTTAAAGCCTTGGGCTTGGTACGACAGTCGGAGTCTGGACGCGACTATGATTTGCTTCGCGATCGGGTCATCTTTCCGATTCGTGACAATCAAGGACGCATAATTGGGTTTGGTGGTCGCGCATTAGACGATGACGTGAAGCCCAAATACATCAACTCCTCTGACTCACCTGTCTTTCATAAACAGCATGTACTATACGGCTATTATGAATCACGCCAGCAGCGTGCCGATAACTGGCTTGTGGTCGAAGGCTATATGGATGTGATCGCCCTTTACCAAGCAGGTATATACGGCGCGGTCGCATCTATGGGCACTGCCATTAATGAGAGCCAAATTTCGCGTCTACTCACTCTAAACCCGACATTGACGCTCAGTTTTGATGGTGATAGCGCAGGACAAAGAGCCGCTTGGCGTACTCTTGAAGTTGCCCTGCCAGTACTGTCCGATGATAAAGAGCTGCGGTTTTTGACCTTACCCAATGGTCATGATCCTGATACCTTTATTAAAGCAAATGGCAGTGATGCTATGCGTGAACAAATCGTCAATGCAAAGCCATTGTCACAATACATTTTTGCTTATTTAAGTGAGCGTTACGATTTGGCATTGGCAGAAGGCAAAGCCAAGCTGATGTCACAAGTGCGCTCATTGACCACGGCATTACCAAAAGGCAGTAGTTTTCGGTATTTGCTTAATAATGATATATACCAAAAACTGGGTGGTAAACGCAGCCAAAATGTCGAAGCCAAAGACGCGCTGCTCAATTTTGATGGTGATATGACCATCAGCCAGCAGTTGCAGCTGTGTTTTTTATTTCAGCCCCGCGTACTGCAAGAAGACACCATCGAATCAATCTGGCAAAAAGCAGGTATCAATAGTTTAAATTTGCCTGCTCATATCAAACAAAAAGCGCCTTTGGATGCATGTCGGCCATTAGCATGGGAAGACTTACATGATGCTCCATTGCTCGATGTTGTCAATACGATTAAACGCTGCTTGGTCTATCTACCAACGGATGCAAACGCTGCTGCACATTTTATTATGTCAAACGTACAGCCTATTACCCAAGAGACATTAAGCCGTAGTTGGGGCCCTTTTTATAAGACATTAACCACCAGAAATATATTAAGCGTTGATGAATTGATCGAAAACCTAGTCATGCAGTTACTTAAGCTTCATATGCAAAAAAAGATGCAAGATCTTATTAAAAACCCAGATCATGTTAGACTTGCGATCGTACGTAAACAGACACAACTACTAAATGACTGGTTGCGAGCGCAGCAAGCAGAGCAATCTGCATCAATGATAAGCGTTTAATCCCAATTGAAGACCACTTCGGGTTATTCAATAATAGATAAAATATTGACCCTTTAAAACATTGGCCATTGCCCCCATCATCTATGATTATGGCAAGCACACATTGACTATAATATAAACAGCAACTGATTGGCTGTCTTGTGCTTGATAGCGGTGGTCTGTGTTAAACTATGCCGCTGTCAATATTGACTGTTATTTTTAAATACAGTTATATTGCTTTATTTTTAAGTCGTGTTTTTAGCAAGTTTTTATTTAGCCATTATATTGTAGTTTTTTGAGCCTTTATTCATATCAACTCATTTTCGTTATTATTGACAATTTCTACGCTTTTTATGTGATCAATCTGTCGATTAGATCAGCGCACCGAACAAGCGATAGTCTGTTATGTTACGAAAATGCCCGACGCAAGCAAGTGAGTATTTATGAGCGATAAGTCAGTTTCCAATTCCACGTCTCAACTGGCCACCTTAATCCAAATGGGCAAAGAGCAAGGGTATCTTACCTATGCTGAGGTGAACGACCAGCTGCCTGACTCTATTACAGAAAGCGACCAGATCGAAGACATTGTCCAAATGCTCACTGACGTCGGCATCAAAATCTTTGAGGCCGCGCCTGACGCTGATGATATCTTGATGAACGATGATTCAAGCGACGACGATATGGCAGCTGATGAAGCAGCGGCTGTATTGGCTTCCGTCGAAACTGAGCCTGGTCGCACCACTGACCCTGTACGTATGTATATGCGCGAGATGGGTACAGTTGATTTGCTCACTCGTGAAGGCGAGATTGCTATTGCCAAGCGTATCGAAGAAGGTATTCGTGATGTGCAGCATGCAATGGCTTACTGGCCGGGTACCGTACAATTTGTTCTTGATGAATACCAAAAAGTCCAAGACGGTGAAAAGAAACTCTCTGATGTTATCACTGGTTTTTTAGATCCTGAGACGGATGAAGACATAGCAGCAGCTAAAGAAGAAAAAGAGAAAGAAAAAATCCTAGTTATGAAGACTAAAGCCAATGCAAAAGCTGAGGCTGAAAAAGATGATGATGACGATGAAGATAGCGATGATATAGATGTCGATGACAGCGATGATGCTGAAGAAGAAACTGGCGGTATCGATCCAGAAGAAGTACGCTTGCGTTTAGAAGAAATTGAGCATTTATTTATCAAAGCCAAACAAGCACTGCTTGATTATGGTCGTGGTAGCGCACAAGCTGATGAAGCGTATGAACAGCTTGCCAGCCGCTTTATGATGCTAAAGCTTAACAACCGTCTGTCAGATCAAGTCATGGCTATCATGCATGATGTGTATGATGACGTACGTAAGCAAGAGCGTCAGATTATGCGTTTGGTGATTCGCCGTGGTCGTATGCCGCGTTCTGAATTCCGTAAGACTTTTCCAAGTAACGAAACCAACGTTGATTGGCTCACTGAACGTCTAAAAGGTAAGCCTGCTTTTGCTGAGAGCTTAGAAAAAGTCATTGATGATGTTATTTTATTACAACGTAGAATCCGTGATTATGAGCAAAAGCTCGACATGGAAATCAATGACATGAAAGATGTGGCACGCGGTATGGCGATTGGTGAAGCCAAAGCACGCCGAGCCAAAAAAGAGATGGTCGAGGCCAACTTACGCCTAGTCATTTCTATCGCGAAGAAGTACACCAACCGCGGTCTACAGTTCTTGGATTTGATTCAAGAAGGTAATATCGGTCTGATGAAAGCGGTAGATAAGTTTGAGTACCGCCGTGGTTATAAGTTTTCAACGTATGCTACGTGGTGGATCCGTCAGGCAATTACCCGCTCTATCGCTGACCAAGCACGTACCATCCGTATCCCTGTGCATATGATTGAGACCATTAACAAAATAAACCGTGTCTCACGTCAGCTACTACAAGAGATGGGCCGCGAGCCGACACCCGAGGAATTAGGCGAACGCTTAGAGATGGACGAAGTCAAAGTCCGTAAAGTACTAAAGATTGCCAAAGAGCCTATCTCTATGGAGACGCCAATCGGTGATGATGAAGACTCGCACCTAGGTGACTTTATCGAAGATGGTACTATCTCAAGCCCAGTCGACGATGCGACGGCCGCTGGCCTGCAAGAAGCCACTCGTGATGTACTTGGTAACTTAACTGAGCGTGAAGCACGTGTGCTAAAAATGCGTTTCGGTATCGATATGCCAACAGACCATACTCTAGAAGAAGTCGGCAAGCAGTTCGATGTCACGCGTGAGCGTATCCGTCAAATTGAGGCAAAAGCATTACGTAAATTACGTCACCCTTCGCGCTCTGAGCACTTGCGTTCTTTCTTAGAAAATGACTAGTTTATCTAAGCATTGCTAAACGTATAAAAACGTTCTTGGAATTAAATCAAAAAGCTGAGCGTGTCTC
>NZ_LNUO01000074.1:0-4488 GCF_001462175.1 Psychrobacter sp. ENNN9_III | reverse complement strand
AAATTTTAAACCTCATTTTCAAAATTTTCCCGCTATATTGTGCCTACTTACTAATACAAACGCTATATCTAGTGCTCGGTGATTTTATTCATCACTATGTGCTACGGCAAACTGTTGTCCAAAAACCTTCAGCTGTCGTAACACCTTGTTATAGCAGAATAAAAAACTTTGTGTGATTTAATCGACGTAAAGTACATATCAGCAATCAATAATAGAGGGTAACATGACACATATCGATAAGATTCAAGTGACCAAACGCGACGGACGTTTAGAGCCTATTGATTTAGATAAAATTCATAAGGTTATCGCATGGGCAGCTCATGATTTGGATAATGTGTCAGTCTCACAAGTTGAGCTTAAGTCGCACATTCAGTTTTATGAAGGGATCAAGACTCGTGACATTCACGAGACCATCATCAAGTCAGCGGCCGATCTTATCTCTGAAGATACTCCTGACTACCAATATTTAGCCGCGCGTTTGGCAATCTTTCATTTACGTAAGATTGCTTATAACAAATTTACACCGCCGCACCTATTTGATCATGTGACTACCCTTACCAACGCTGGCAAATACGATGAGCATATCCTAGCCGATTATAGCCGTAGCGAGTTTGATGAGTTAGAAGAATACCTTGACCACTGGCGCGATATGAACCTTGCCTACGCAGCCGTTGAGCAAATGGCGGGTAAGTACCTTGTGCAAGATCGCGTCACCAAGACGGTTTATGAGAGTCCGCAGTTCCTATATATGCTGGTTGGTATGTGTCTGTTTGCCAACTACGACAAAGCTGAGCGCATAAGCTATGTCAAACGCTTCTATGATGCGACCTCACAGTTCAAAATCTCATTACCGACGCCTATCATGTCGGGTGTGCGTACCCCATCACGTCAGTTTAGCTCGTGCGTCTTGATCGAATGCGGTGATAGCCTAGACTCAATCAATGCCACCACTAGCGCCATCGTGCGTTATGTCTCACAGCGTGCTGGTATCGGTATCAACGCGGGTCGTATCCGTGCCCTTGGTAGTCCTATCCGTGGCGGTGAAGCGCAGCATACTGGCTGTATTCCTTTTTATAAGCTTTTCCAAACAGCAGTGAAATGCTGCTCACAAGGTGGTGTGCGCGGCGGTGCGGCGACATTGTTCTACCCATTATGGCACCTAGAAGTTGAGTCGCTCTTGGTACTGAAAAACAACCGCGGCGTTGAAGACAACCGCGTTCGTCATATGGACTACGGCGTTCAGATTAATAAAACGCTTTATACCCGTCTGATTAAAGGACAAGACATCTCGCTATTCTCTCCAGGTGACACGCCTGGCTTATATGATGCTTTCTTTGAAGATCAAGACAAGTTTGAAGCGCTATATACCAAATACGAGCAGGATGACTCTATTCGTAAGCGTCAAGTGCCAGCGGCTGACTTATTTAGCCTTATGATGCAAGAGCGCGCCAGCACCGGCCGTATTTATATTCAAAATATCGACCACTGCAACACCCATAGCCCATTTGATGCGAGCATCGCCCCGATTCGCCAATCAAACCTATGTATGGAAATCGCGCTACCGACCAAGCCACTTGATAATATCAATGACGAAGAAGGCGAAATAGCGCTTTGTACGCTATCAGCGGTCAACTTGGGTAAAGTCGAAAACGTTAGCGACATCGAAGAGCCAGCAGAATTAATCGTCCGCGCGCTCGATGCCCTGCTCGACTATCAAGACTATCCTGTCAAAGCCGCTGAAAACGGTAGTATGCGCCGCCGCACCTTAGGCGTTGGTGTCATCAACTATGCCTATTACTTAGCGAAGAATGGCGTACGCTATTCAGACGGTAGTGCGCTTGGTCTGACCCATCAAACCTTTGAAGCGTTGCAGTATTATCTCTTAAAAGCATCAAACAAGTTGGCAAAAGAGCAAGGCGCGTGCCCTGCTTTTAATGAGACGACTTACTCGCAAGGTATCTTACCGATTGATACCTATAAAAAAGACTTGGATAACATCTGCCAAGAGCCGCTACATCTCGATTGGGAAACGCTACGCGGTGAGATTACCACTCACGGTCTGCGCAACTCTACCCTAACCGCCTTGATGCCGTCTGAAACCTCAAGTCAGATTGCTAACGCGACCAATGGTATCGAGCCACCACGTGGTCTGGTCTCTATCAAAGCGTCAAAAGATGGCATCTTAAAGCAAGTTGTCCCTGATATCGGTACGCTGAGACATCAGTACGAGCTATTATGGCAAATGCCAAACAATGATGGTTACTTAAAGCTAGTCGCTATCATGCAGAAGTTCGTCGATCAAAGTATCTCTGCCAATACCAACTACGATCCGGTTCGTTATGAAGGCGGTCGTGTCCCGATGAAGATATTGCTAAAAGACCTGCTAAACGCCTATAAAATGGGTGTGAAGACGTTGTACTACCATAACACGCGTGATGGTGCGAACGATGCGCAAGCGGATATGGAAGATGATTGTGCTGGCGGGGCTTGTAAGATTTAGGCTATTGATGAATGGCGGGTTTGACTTTTTGGTTAAGCTCGCTGTTTGTTGTTATTGCTCTGATTTATTAAATCCCATAATTCTTTCTAATTTTCCGATAGATAATGTAATAAAAACACGTACGAAAATCAAAAAATAATTTCAGTATTAAAAATCTGCAATAATAATTTATATAATAAATAGGGAAATTTTTGTTGGCTAATTTAAATGACTTTAAAGTTATTAAAAGGAAAAGCGCGAAATCTTTCAAACTTCTTACCGAAGTAATGAATATGAATACTGAAGCTCTAGATTTAACTCAAATCGAAAGATTAGGGTTTTACCTTTTTATTATTGAGCATATCACGGGTGTGAGCGATGTGTTTGATATTACAGATATTGTTACAGATACCGAGTTCAATAAACTTATTTTTAGTAATAACTTTGATGACTTTGGGCTAGATGCTATCTATATAAATGAAGATGAAAAACATATTCAGCTATTTAATTTTAAATATAGAGAAAACTTTAAAGTAGGAAAACAAAGTGTAAATAGCACTATACTCTCCTCTAAGTTCATTAACGCACTTACAACTGAGAATACCTCTAGCCTTACAGGTAAGATAAAAATAGGCGCAGAGGATATTATAAAAAAACTTACAAGTAACGATGAGTATAAGATTACTCTTTACGTTGTTAATAATGAAGAAATTGAAATCAAAAACAAAGATGCTCATTTGACACTATTTGAACAATCTTATGGTCTAGAAGTGGTTCCAATAGGTTTAGAAGAAATAAGCCAATTCGTTACCTTACGTCCTAAGCCAGTTCATGCAGAACTTATTGTTGACAATGACGCAATAATGTCTTTCTCAGAAAGTTCAATTTCTTCATCAAAATCATATATTTTGAGATTACCTTTATCAGAGATTGTGAGAATTACCTGTGACGATCACAATCTTAGAGCAAGTTATTCAATCGAGGACTTGACTCCACTTAGTAAAGTGAAAATAGATATTTCCGTATTATTCGACAATGTCAGAGGGTTAGTTCTTAAGTCCAAATACAATCAAAATATTTACGATAGTTTGAAAGAAGATCCCTCTAAGTTTTTCATGTTTAATAACGGTCTTACCTTAACCGCAAATGACATTAAAGCAGAGTCTGTAAATGCTAATAAGAAAGTAAAAATTAGTTTGAACTCTATACAAGTTCTAAATGGTGGTCAATCTTTAAGAACCATACATTCTTTTAATGCCAGTGATCCAAACTATCTTGAGGATTACCTTTCTAACAGTGAGGTTTTGGTAAGAGTTTTCAATACATCAAAGAACTCTGAGCTGAACAATAAGATTGCTGAATATACTAATAGTCAAAATTCAATTGCAAATGTTGATTTGAAGTCTCTTAGAAGCGAACAGCTATCTATTGAACAGTTTTTAAATGAGCATGACATTGTATATGCTCGTAAAACTGGAGATACTGGACTTGATGATAATAAAAATTATAAACATAAAATAAGTATGGAAAAATTTGGACAAATACTTATTTCTGTTTATGGTATGCCTGATAAAGCTACTAACCAGAAAAAAGAAATTTTTAATAAATACTACGACACTTTATTCGTAAGCGATTGGTTTAATATAGAAAACTCTCCAACCTATATTGAAGAATATTTTCAAATTAAAAAAGAGTATGAAAAAACTAATTTTATAGTGAGTGATCAAAAGCTTTTTTATATGATGTATTTGAGTACCAAACTTGAAATGGACATCGTTGAGCTGATTAGCTTCTTAGAAAAATGTATAAAAAGTTACCAGCCTCTCTCTAATAAAAATGTTACGGAAGCAAGAAAGCTAATACAGTCTCAGTTTAAGAAATACTTAGATGAACAAATAGCTTTAGTTTAAAGGTGCGCAAAGCACACCCTACAAATTACGCCCAAACAAAAGAGTCATTAAGAAAAAAGAAAAACGCCCTAACATGGTCATTTAGCCCCTGAGCGAAGA
>NZ_LNUO01000073.1:0-38075 GCF_001462175.1 Psychrobacter sp. ENNN9_III | reverse complement strand
TAGATAAGATAGCGCGCTTTTATATTAATAGCTATGTCTGTCTTGCTTATTGCGGCGCAGTGTCTTGCTCAAACAGTTTTAGCAGCTCTTCACGCATACGGTTGCGCTCTTCTTCTGACATCATAGGCGCATCTGGATCATCATAGTAATGCTCTTCACCTTGAGCCCCTGTACCGCCTTGACCGCTTAATCTGTCATCGTGCAAGATTCTAGGTGTCTGAACTTCTACGACTTCTTGAACAGGACGCTCTTCAAGCATAATCTTAACTTGCTTATTTTGACCATTGCGCAGTACTTGAGCATTTAGCTCAGTCGTTGGTGCCTTACGCGCCACATACTGAATCAAAGTATTAGCATCCGTCATCTCGACACCATCGATGGTCAAAATAACGTCACCGACTCTTAGACCACTTTTAGCAGCAGGACCTTGAGCGACGACATTTAAGACTTCTACCCCTGTCGAGGTCTCAAGGCGCGTTGGGTCACGTAGTTGTGATTGGATCTCGATACCTAGCCAGCCGCGACTGACTTTACCATCTTTAATAAGCGCATTCATGACCTGCTCAACGATAGCGGTTGGAATAGCAAAGCCAATCCCCATCGAGCCACCAGAGCGCGAAAAGATCACTGTGTTAATACCGACCAGCTCACCACGAGCATCGACAAGCGCCCCGCCTGAGTTGCCCGGATTGATAGCAGCATCCGTCTGGATAAAGTCTTCAAACTTATTGACCCCAAGACCCGTACGACCAGTTGCCGAAATAATCCCTTGGGTGACCGTTTGACCGACACCAAATGGATTACCAATTGCCAATGCTAAGTCGCCAACGCGACTAGGCTCTTCACGAAAGCCAAGCGGCGTAAGTCCTGTCATATCAACTTTGATCACGGCCAAATCACTATCGGGATCCGTACCGATAACTTTGGCTCGACTTTTACGCCCGTCATTAAAAGCCACTGTAATCTCATCCGCTTTTTCGATGACGTGAGCATTGGTAACGATATAACCATCCTCTGACACGATGACACCAGAGCCTAGATTGGTCGGCCCCTGCCCTTGACCTTGTGGCCCGCCATGGAATTCAAAAAAACGGCGCAAGACAGGATCATCCATATATGGATGTTCAGCCATGGTTTGAGTGGTATAGATATTGACCACCGACTGCGAGGCGCGAGCGACCGCATTATGATACGAGTCAATAGGCTCAGGTTTATCAGATGCAGGTGCTATGGCTTCTTGCTCAGCCGCTGTCGTTCTTGGTGGCTCCCATGTCGTCTCTGATGGCGTCTTCATACTCATGAACAACCAAACAAACCCTGCAATTATTATCAGCAATAAAACCCAAGGCAACCACTTCCATAGCGTTGCCTTGTTGTTGGTGTTTGGAGATGACGACATATATAAACCTCTATAAATTTAATCAAACAGACGTTATTGAATACAATGGGATGACGACTATTTTTTGCTTGCTATTTATGTTTGCTATTAAGTACCACACAACCCGTCAAAACCTATTCATCGAGTAGGCTCATTCATATAAATTATAACTGGCCATACCCTAAAATAGTAACGTATCGTGTACCATTTCAGTTATGGGGTTTATCTACTCATTTGCAACATCATGCTAAAATATTTACCACAAGATTTATATACTTTGATTATCTGATTACTTAAAACAATGACTTAAATTATAAGGACAGCCAATGCCAGCCAAAGACCCATTAAACGAATCGTCAAAAGTAACGATTACTGCCCAAGCGTTAGCGCAGTTTTGCGATGACTATTTATCTGCAAACGCCTTTAAAGACTATGCCCCAAATGGATTGCAAGTAGATGGCGGGCAGCCTATCAGACGTATTGTGACAGGCGTTACTGCTTGTGAAGCCTTAATCGATGCTGCTATCGAGGCAAAAGCCGATGCGATCATGGTACATCATGGCTACTTTTGGAAAGGTGAACCTGAGCCTATTACTGGTATGAAGGGTCGGCGCATTCGCAAATTGATGCAACACGGTATCTCGATGATTGGCTATCACCTACCGCTTGATGCGCACCCTATCATCGGTAATAATGCCAAGCTCGCTGAGATGCTAGGACTGACGATCACGGAAGCCCTCTACCCTCATGAATCCCACCCTGTTGGCAATATCGCTATTTGTACGCCGCAAAGTGTCGAAACCCTGATTCAAACGATTACTCAAGCACTAGGGCGCGTGCCTCTACATATTTCAAGCGACTTTCGCTTCACAAACGAAGGTGAGTCAAACAACGCAAAACTGATCGAACGTATAGGCTTATGTACAGGCGGTGCACAAGATATGATTGAGCAGGCCGCTATGATGAAATGCGATGCATATCTGTCTGGTGAGATATCTGAACGCACCACACATAGCGCGCGCGAGCTTGGGGTTGACTACTTTGCTTGTGGACATCATGCGACAGAACGCGGCGGTATTCAGGCGCTTGGAGAGGTGGTGGCTCAGCACTTTGGGCTACCAGTGACATTTATCGATATCGATAACCCTGCTTAACCCTACACCGTAGAACTTTCTCAAAAAATATTAATGTAATACCGTCTGACTGTCGACAAAGTAGACTTTATTCGTTTATATGAATATAATAGCTGTTTTTGACCGTCTATTGCCGAATTGTTAAGTTTTATCACTCTTTAATTAACTTTACTTGAATAATGGCCTTATAAGCCATATAAAGTCAACATTACAAGAGAATGTTTTGTCATGAAACTTCCCATTTACTATGGCCTCCGGTTATAACGCCAAGCTAATAAGAGATGACTTATGTATTCATTGTACATTAAGATCGATGCTTTTTTAGTGTGACGTTGCAATGAATTTATAATCTGGTTGTATGAGATGAGACACCAATTGCACTATAAATAATTGGTGTCTCAGAGTCCATACAATTCATTATTAACATTGCTGGACAGCATAATATTGCCAATAAAATCAAATATTTATAACCTATATTGTTATTTGATTTTACAGCAAGTTATTATTTAATTTTTGTCTCAATAACTTATTCATGATTTTACAGCAAGTTATTATTTAATTTTTGTCTCAATAACTTATTCATGACCTTACCTATAGTCAATATAATGTTTTAAGCGTATTCTTGGCCATTATTGATGAAGGTGACGTAACTGTCATTGTTCTTTGTCTTTATTTGTGTAGCTTTACTTAGGTGATGTTATTTTTAACATACTTAGGACTGTAGCACAGGGTTTATTATGCTGTTTTATAAACTCACTATTATATTGATTGGAGTGTTGTAATGCTCATAATATTAAGATCTGTATTATTAGCGATCTGAACGCATGAGCTGTACGACATCTAAGCTAGCTTCACAATGTCTACTTATTATTTATGTAAACATTGTGAAGCTAGCTTTGCGGTAAGCAGGATGGCTAACATTAGGAGACATCCATGCAGCGTATTACTTATCGTGTAAAAGTATCTGCGCAAGGTGCTAAACGCCGTATTTCTTATTTACTGCGTCCATCCAAGCGCTCACTTAGCACCAAAAGTAACATCGTTTCATCCGTTACCCCTACCAAGTTGACCCGTTTTGCCAAAACGAAAAAGATGGCACAAGTATCTAGTATTGCTCTTCTCTCCTTACCTGCTGAAAGTCTCATTACGATGGACTCAACAGTACCAGCCTATGCTAAGGTGATGCTTGAGGAGACTCTCACGATCGCAGCTGTCCCAGGAGACAGCACTTATTTTGCGACCGACGGCTTTCAACACGGCTTTGGTTTTGACCTAGTACGTGGTTATGCTGATGAGCTTGGCGTTGAGATTGACTTAAAAGCTTATGCTAGTGAAGAGGCAGCATTAAGAGCGCTAAAATCAGGTGACGCTGATATGGCATTGACGACGGCGAGTACGCAGCTAAAAAGTCAGCTGGATTTGTCCTCTATTAATGTCAGTTGCGGTTATGATACTAGCCTAACAAAAAATGGTTTACATCCTAAAGTTAGCTGGACGTTTAACCAAGCGGATGATCCATTGTCCCAAAAAGCCAGTTACTTCTTATGTGATAGTATCAAGCTTGAAAACACACAAAAGCTTGCTGCATTTTATAATCAAAACTTACTAAAAGATGCTTACAGTCAAGACCATTTTAAAAAAACATTGACAGAAAAGCTGCCTGATTACCAGTCTTCTTTTGAAGAACAAGCCCGCAACTATAATCATGATTGGGAATTGCTAGTGGCGATGGGCTATCAAGAGTCGCATTTAGATGCCAACGCTGTATCACCGACAGGTGTACGCGGTTTGATGATGCTAACTAACAACACTGCAAAAGCAATGGGCGTCTCAGATCGTGTCGATCCTTACCAAAGCATTGGCGGCGGTGCTCGTTATTTAGAGCAGATGAAAGCTGACTTTGCTGATGTGCCAAAGACTGACCGAATCTGGTTTGCACTTGCAGCTTACAACATGGGCCCCAATGCGGTCAAACGTATACAGCGCAAATTAAGTGATGCAGGTATCGATGATAAAAGCTGGGCGAACGTCTATACGTATTTGTCAGAAAACAGAGCTTCCAATAGTCGTTATGGACAGGCGATGCATTATGTAAGTAATATCAGAAGCTATCTTGAAACGATTAAAACTCGTATGGTTTAAGCAAATAAGCTTATAGAAAAACACAAAAAAGCTGCTCCTAAATAAGAGCAGCTTTTTTATTATTGCATTATACTAATCGTAAGCAATGACAGGTTAGCGATTAGGTACTGTCAGGCGTTGACCACGTTGTAGCATAGTATCTGCCGCGATATTGTTCATATCAGCAAGCTCTTGGGTTGAGACCCCATACTTACGAGCCAGTCCGATAAGACTATCACCAGAGCCAACCGTATATCGCACCGTAGCCTTAGGGACTTTGATGGTTTGGCCGCGCTGTAGCTGAGCATTGGTCGCCATATTATTAGTCGCTGCCAAATCCTCTACTGCAATACCAAAACGACGTGATAAAGCAATCAAACCATCGCCTGACTGTACTCTATAATTTTCAGTGTTGCCAAGCACTTTGCCACTACTGCTGGTTGCCGTACTTTGGCTACTAGAGCTGGTATTATTACTAGCAGCGCGGGCACTGCCACTGGCTGGAATAGTGATAGTACGACCACGTATTAAGTTTGAAGTCGTACTCAGACCATTGGCTGCTGCTAAGTCACTGATACCAATATTATAGCGACGGGCCACCCCTGTTAAGCTATCACCGGATTGTACTTTATAGCTTATGGGTTGATTGTTTAATTGGCGATTTACTTCTGCTTTTGATACAGGCACCTTAATTGTCTGCCCGCGTTGCAAGCGAGCTTTAGCATTAAAATTGCTATTCACTGCCGCGACCTCTTCTGCACTGACACCAATACTATTAGCAATACCAATTAGTGTCTCTCCTGACTTTACTGTATAGCGACTGGTAGAGACTGAGCTATTAGCACTGCTCGTATTTGTACTACTAGAATTGTTATTGGCAGAAAGATCGACACTATCAGGTACTTTGAGCGTTTGACCTACGTATAAAGAGTCTGTTGCCCGAATACCATTGAGACTGGCCAGCGTATTGGCTGCCATACCAAACTGACGCGCTAACGCAATGAGACCATCACCAGGTTTTACTCTGTAGTTTTTAGTCGCAGTGCTAGATTTACGAGCTTTAGTAGAGGGTGCAGCAGGCGTTGTGGCTGGAGCGGTAACTTTGCCTGGTATTAACCACAGTTTTTGACCTTTTAATAAATCAGAACGGCTACTCAAATTATTGTAAGTTGCTAGCTGTGTCACTGATAAGCCAAAGCGGTTTGCCGTACCGATAAGGGTGTCACCCGATTGTACAATGTAACTGTCTGGCTGGTCTTTGGTCTGTGTATTTGCACTACTCAATGGCTCAATGGGCTTGGCATCGTACAGATATAAAGTGCTACCAGATAGTAGCTTTGCCTTGGCATCGATCTGATTCCATTCAGTGATATCGCGCCAGCTTACGCCTGCACGACTGGCAATATTTGATAAGGTGTCACCGCGTTTTACGGTATAAGTCGTACGTTTACCTTGAGGTTTTGGCTTACTGACTGGCGTTTTTGCAAAGCTAAGTTTTTTATCTTCCCCACTGGCCTCCAAAATAGACTGCTGCGTCTGCACTGCTGACAGATTGATGTTGCCATCAGCATTGATAACGTCGGTTTCAGGCGTTTTGGCTCGAATCTGATTGGCGATGAAGTCGCGCTCTTCTTTACTAAGCGGAGGCTCTTGGACGATGGTATTGTTTTGGGTAATCTGTGCAGAAGTCGTCGGTAAGCTATTACTGCTTTGTAGCTCAGCATTAATCTTACTGATCTCTTTACTTGTAATAGGCGGTTCGGTGCGAGCTGTTGAACTACTATTATATCCAGAGCCACGAGACGATGTCGGGGAGATATAACTGGTTGTTTGCTGCGGCACGCTTGCACTAGCCGCGTAATCTGCCAAGCCGCTACCAGTAGAAGGTAATGACGAGCTAGTATACGGCTGACTGTTATAACTTGGCGCAGTAGTACTGCTTGAGCTGCTCGTATTGCTTGATGCAATGACATTACTTGTGCCATTACCTCTTAGCGATATAAGTTTGGCGTCAAGATTGGTACTAATATCATTGGGGATAATGATACGCTGTGGGCCTGAAGCATCAACACGTCCTGAGGTAAGAGCCGTGTTTAGTCTCTCTAGTTCATCATAGCTGACACCAGTCACTTGTGACACTTCAGCCAAACTGACACCATAGTTCACCGGCACACTACGAAAATGCTGACGGTTGGCAATAGCTGGTAGATACACGCCATACTGCTCAGGTTTAGCGACGATTTCGGCCACCGCCAAAAAGCGTGGTACATAGTTCATCGTTTCAGTAGGCAGTCTAAGTGACCAATAGTCAGTGGGCAGACCACGAGCGGCATTGGCATCGATGGCTTTTTGTACACGGCCAGGGCCTGCGTTATAGGCTGCTAATGCCAGCTCCCAACTACCGAATTGATTGTATAATGCTGTCAAAAAGTCATAGGCTGCACGTGTCGATTCAATCACATCACGGCGACCATCATAGGTACTACTTTGATTCAAACCATAAATCCGGCCAGTACTTGGAATAAACTGCCACAAACCTGCTGCCGCTGCACTACTGGTGCCACTCGGATCATAGGAGCTTTCAATTACTGGTAATAGAGCAAGCTCAGTTGGAATATTGCGACGCTCAGCTTCGCGTACTGTATGGTAAATATAACGACTGGCACGCGCAGTCAATCGGTTTAAATAATCTTGCCTGCTAGTAAACCAACTCTTTTGCCCTTCGATACGCTGGTTGTAAATAGGCTGACCACCGTTCATACGATAACCAGCTCTTAGACGATTCCACAGATCACCGTATTGCTGAATAGCCAGTTTGTTGTCTTCAACCATGGTCATATCAGTCGCTTCTAACAAGTCTGCCAACTCATCTAGGCTTTCTGCATCCAAAAATGCAGTTGAGTAGTCATCACTCGTACTTGGGCGAGCAGCTCCAGACTGTTTGGCTGGACGTTTATTCACGACAGACGAGCTATTGGTAGCACCGGTATTTTTTACCGCTGACGTATTGCTACATGCGCTGATAAGCAAGGTTGACACCGCAAGTGTCAATGGCAAGGCTATAAATGATTGGGTTTTTGATGACACAGTAGACATGATGATAGAAGATTCCTAGCGACGAGAAGTAATGAGGACAATCGACAGTATAATATACAATACAAGAGACAGACCATACTTCTATAGAAGATGATCTGCAAAATTTAAATTAATCAATCGTTACTTGAGAGACTGCACGTAACAGCACAGCGTTACCAGTCGATAAAGTAAGCGTGACTCTTGATGTAGTCACAAATGAGACTTTTTTGCCATCTTTTACCCAGCTTTCAACGGTTTTCACGTTGGCCTTTGCTTGTGAGCCAGTCGTAACGATATTATTGATACTAATATCATAGTGATAATTTGAAGTTTGGTTCCAGCTGTCTTGTAATAGTTTTAAATACGCATCTTTATCAAGGCTGGTTGACTTGCCCTTTCTAGATAAGGAGATCAGTGCATCATCAGATACCAAACGCGCAACTTGATTGATGTTATTGTTATTGGCGGCTGATTTCATCGCAGTAGCATAGTTTTGTACCAAGTCTTCACTCATGGTGGCAGCTTGAGCAGTAACAGCAGCAGTACCAACCACCGCTGCTAACGTAGCGACGCTCGCACTTTTTATGAAGAGAGCCAATAGCCCTTTATTCCATAGTTGTTTCATTGCAATCCTTAAGGTAGTTTCTAATTATCCAATTATGTTGAGTGATTTATACTTTATTGATGGTATTTTTAGCCTATCACTAAATACTCACACCTATGTAACGCCATGTGTAATTATTGCATGCGTACCTACCTAGTATCCTACTGCTTGACCCTAATTTTCTTATCTATCCGCACCTTTATAGACCACTAATAATTTTTCATACATTCGTTAGGATCTGGTATTGTCATCTGTAATCTCTTCATCGTCATTAAGCTTCATACCTAAGCGCTCCACACGCCTATCCATCATTTGACGTGCCAATGCCTGCATGTCTTCAACCCGATCTATTTCATCAACGATCTCAAGGCCTAATAGAGTCTCAAAGACATCTTCTAAAGTCACCAGACCTTTAACTTCGCCATACTCACCCACAGTAATAGCAATATGAATACGATTTTTTAGCATTAACTCTAATAAATCAAACAGCTTCATCTTTGAGAATACAAACGTAATTTCTCGTTCAAATTGGGTCAAGGGCTTATGCATTGCATGATTAACTTTCGCCAATAGCATGTCCGTCTTTAGGACAAAACCTGTGATGTTATCCAAATCTCCATCATAAATGGGCAACCGCGAAAACGTCAATTTTGGGCGATCGGCCAATACTTCAGCGACTGTTTTGTTCTGTTCAAACGCCAGCATCACTGAGCGCGGTGTCATAATATCTTCGACTTTGATAGCGCCAAAAGCGAGCAAGTTACGAATAATCCGCGACTCCAATGGATCAATCTGACCTGACTCCTCACCTATACTAGCAAGAGCAGCAAACTCACGTCGACTAAAGACATGGGTCTCTTTACTGCGCACCAGTAACTTTGTCAAACGCTCTGAAAACCAAATCAGAGGATAAAGGATAAGAATAATACCGCGTACAAAGTAAGCCACTATGCCACTTAGCTGACGCCAGTAGACAGTTCCTAATGTTTTTGGAATGATCTCAGATAAGAATAAAATCGCCAAAGTCATAATCGCAGAAAACAGACCAAACCATGCGCTGCCAAAGACAATGGTTGCTTGTGCACCAGCGCCAATCGAACCTAGCGTATGGGCGACCGTATTCAATGTCAAAATAGCCGCTAGCGATTGATCGATGTTGTCAATCTTTAAGCGTCTTAACATGTTTGCTTTGTTAGGATTGCTTTCTTCGACATCAGCGATATATGAAGGGGTCATACTGAGTAATGCGGACTCTGCTAAAGAGCAAATAAACGATACGCCAATAGCAATAGCAACAAAGAGTATTAATAGAGCGATACTGGTAGCTGTTGGAGCCGCTGACGCTGGGGTTTCAGCAGCTTGTGATAAAGCCGCCTGTGCTGGATGAGGTAAAATAGTGATTAATACAGTCATCAGTGCTGATAGACCAAATACTACCTTTGTGCTAGGACAATAATAATGCGTCGTCGGTGGAGGTTCGGCAGGCGCTTCTTTCTGATAAGCGCGTGGACGACATAGACGAGGTGTAGACGAAAAAATGGTGAACAAGTTAGGTAACCTAAACAAAGAAAAAGAATAAAAAAGGATAAAATACAATAAGCTTTATTGCTAGTAAATACAGTGACTACTTGCGTTCAACTCTTAATCAATAAAACTTAGCTGATAAAATAGCTCTATATAACAAGAACGATAAACCCGCTATTATCTGTACTGACAGACGCTATAGTCAATCATTTGATATTAGCACTGATGCTTATATTTAACAATTAAATGTCATGCTATATACCTGTCCAAAAAACAACCTACTCTCAATAAGAAACATAGATAGAAGACTGTACAGGCGACTCTCTTCTTGGTGGTGTTAGATTGACCTAACTTCAATATCTACTTACTTAATTTATTTTAATATACCGCTGTTTTATTTTAATAGATTAGTGCTTAAAAAGATTGTCGCGCTAGATATCGGCTGCTAGTATGCCAGTACATTAAGGAAAATACCCTCATCCCATGATTAACAGTTACCAAGATTGGGATTTTTTGTTACTATGCGTTTAATTTTATCGTTCCCTATGACTTATTGAGAGAAATTATGAGCTTATTTATTCAAGCTGCCCATGCTGCTGCTCCTGAAGCCGCAGGCGGCGCATCACTGTTTGGTCAAATTCTATTACCAGTAGCTTTTTTTGCAATTTTTTACTTTTTGGTCATTCGTCCGCAATCGAAGCGTACCAAAGAGCATCGTGCTATGGTAAATGCTTTGACTGTTGGCAGCGAAGTGATTTTCGCTGGTGGGCTTATGGGTCGTATCAAAAGCCTTGAAGGCGACTACGCTATTATCAGCTTAAACAACAATACTGACATTAAAGTACAGCGAGCTTCTGTTATTTCAGTATTACCTGCAGGCACTATAGAAAGTGTATAAATAGAAAGCGTATAAGTATTGATGATGGATCGTCACGTTTAACGTTTATCATTATTGTATTGACTCACGTTTAACGTTTATCATTATTGTATTGACTCATACATCGATAAAAATGACCGTTGATATTTTACGGTCATTTGCTGCTACTAGACTGCCAAATTAACGATATGTTCATTACTTGTTAGTTTTTAGGCTAACTTATTACCTTCTAGCTAGTCGATTCATTGTAGCAAACTTACCTTTTGTCTGCGTATTGCGACTCAAAATTTAGTCGTTCTATAATGCTTAGCGTTACGTTCTATTATCATAGCGGATGCTTGCAATGATGAATGATGCTCCCTGATTATGGTCATTATTCATTGCAAATGTAAATACTCCATCTGCCAACCTGTGGCCTGCATCGCCAGTATTTTATCAACTTAAAGAAGTGATTATGCAATATCCCGCTTGGAAGTACCTACTCATCGCCGTCGTACTGATCATCGCTGGTCTGTACGCTGCGCCTAACCTCTACCCTGATGAGCCTGCTGTACAGATTACCAGTGCTGCAGCAGGTACACAGCTATCTGAAGGTATTTTGACTCAGTCAGAGAGTCTGCTAGAAGAGGCTGGTATAAGCCATCATGACGGCACTTTTGAGGGCAACAGCGCACTGGTCCGCTTAGACAATCCAGACGCTCAGCTTAAAGCACAAGAGGTCCTTAAAAAGAACCTTAGTGACGATTATGTGGTAGCGCTCAACTTAGCACAAACAACGCCGCAGTGGCTTCGCGATATCGGTGCAAAACCAATGAAGCTCGGTTTAGACTTGCGCGGTGGAGTACGTTTCGTTCTAGAAGTTGATATGGAGAAAGCTTTAGAGCAACGTCTGACAAGTGCCAGTCGTGATGTGCGCCGTGAGCTACGTGCACAGCGTGTTGCAGTTAAAGGTATTAAGACTGAGTCACAAGGTATTGTATTGCATTTCGCTGATACGGATACTCGTAACCGCGCACAAAACATTCTGCAAGGTTCGATGGGCAATAACTTCAACTTACAGTCTTCTATTGATGAGCAAGGTCCTGCGCTCATCATGGCTTATAATGATGGTACATTGGATGAAATTAACAGCTATGCGGTCAACCAAAACCTAACCACCTTGCGCAATCGTATTGCTGAGCTCGGTGTTACTGAAGCCTTAGTACAGTCTCAGGGTGCTAGCCGTATTGTCGTCGAATTACCTGGCGTACAAGACACCGCTGAAGCCAAACGTGTACTTGGTCGTACTGCAAACCTTGAGTTCCGTCTGGTTGCCAAAGACAGCGAAAACTTCATGGGCGGTATTCCTCCCGCTGGTACTGAAGCATTCCCGTTCGGAACCCTTGATGGTCCGCCTGTATTGTTAGAGCGTCAAGCTATCGTCACTGGTGATAAAGTTACCAATGCTCAGACCAGTCTTGATGAAAGCGGTCGCCCTGAGGTCAATATTACCTTGGACAGCGCGGGCGGTAAGCTTATGCAAAATGCGACCCGTACCGCTGTTGGCGATCAAATGGCGGTGTTGTTTATCGAAAATAAACAAAGAATCACGTATGAAGAAGATCCGGCTACAGGCGAGTCTGTTGAAGTGCGTACCCCTTATGCTGAAACCAAAGTCATTAACCGCGCTAATATTCAAGCAGTATTAGGCTCATCGTTCCGTATTACTGGACTAGATAGTAATGCTGAAGCGGCTGAACTTGCCCTACTATTACGTTCGGGCGCACTTGCAGCCCCGATGTATTTCGTCGAAGAACGAACCATTGGACCTTCATTAGGTCAAGAAAACATTGCCAAAGGTCTGTTTTCAACTCAGGTCGGTTACCTATTAGTCTTTGTCTTTATGATTATTTTTTATCGCCTGTTTGGGGTCATTGCCAATGTAGCATTTTTTTTATCGCCTGTTTGGGGTCATTGCCAATGTAGCATTGGCAGTCAACGTCATCATTATTATTGCGATTATGTCGATCTTAGGCTCATCACTTACCTTACCTGGTATCGCTGGTGTGGTCTTGACCATCGGTATGGCAGTAGATGCCAACGTGCTAATTTTTGAGCGTATCCGAGAGGAGCTGGCAAACGGGGTGCGGCCAAAATCTGCAATTGTGGCAGGCTTTGATCGTGCTTTTAGTAGTATTTTTGATGCCAACATCACCACGTTATTGGTCGCGTTTATCTTATTTGCGATTGGTACTGGTCCGATTAAAGGCTTTGCGATCACCTTAGCTATTGGTATTGTCAGTTCGCTATTTACCGCGATTTTGGTAACACGTGCACTGGTACAAATTGCTTATGGTAAGCGTAAATCTATCAAACGTTTGAGTATCGGCTAGGAGAATAACATGGCGATTGAACAAAATAACAATCCTGAAAATAACACGCCGACGTCTAGCAGCTCAGGCGGCGCAGGTAACAACCCTAATGACAACCAAAAACGTCGTCGCCGTAATAAGC
The DNA here is from genome assembly GCF_001462175.1 of Psychrobacter sp. ENNN9_III. Taxonomy (NCBI): domain Bacteria; kingdom Pseudomonadati; phylum Pseudomonadota; class Gammaproteobacteria; order Moraxellales; family Moraxellaceae; genus Psychrobacter; species Psychrobacter sp. ENNN9_III. Next base: position 24,870 of record NZ_LNUO01000073.1, on the reverse strand, counting down.
CGCGCCGTGATGGTAAAGGCAGCAACGCCCAAGCTAATAACCCTACAACAGCGAAAACTGATAAAGGCAAATCTCGCCGAACCAAACAAAGCTCAAAAAATGAGCAAGCATTGGCGACTCAAGCAGACAATGCTGCTATCGATAACGATCATAACCAAATTATTGATAGCGCTGCTGATGACGCTGCTGCTAAAGAAGGCGGTATCAAGGCAGTTGGTAATCAGCGTATTATTCCGTTTATGAAGATAGAAAAGCCTATGGCAATTTTGTCTTTATTTATGGTCATTGCTAGTATTATTGCGATTGCGGTCAATGGTCTTAATCTTGGTTTGGACTTTACTGGCGGGGTCTCAGCAGATGTACGTTATGAGCAGCCCGCTGAGCAAGTTGAAGTCGTACAAGCATTGGCGGATAATGGTTTCGATGATGCTATCGTACAGTATCTAGGCACCCGCCAAGAGCTGCTCGTACGATTGCCACCACAATCTGATAATATTGATGGTCTGAGTGCCAGCCTAACTCAAGCTTTAGCCTTACCTAATAACCCCGCTGACATTAGTAACGTCAACATTATTGGCAGTCAAGTCGGTAACGAGGTTTATCTAAATTCAGTCATGGCGTTAGGACTAGCACTAGTATGTATGCTAGGTTATGTCGCTCTACGTTTTCAGTTTAAGCTATCACTTGGTGCAGTCATGTCGTTATTTCATGATGCTATCGTCACCATCGGTGTTTTTTGCATTATTTGGCTTCCCTTTTGACTTAACTGTATTGGCAGCCATATTGGCATTGATCGGCTATTCACTAAACGATACGATTGTCGTCTATGACCGCATACGTGAAAACTTCCGCCGTGTTCGCGGGATTAGTCCCAGTCAGACGGTTGATTTATCATTAACTGAAACACTGCGCCGTACTATTATGACTATTTCAACAGTATTGTTGGTGGTCTTGGCCATGATGTTCTTAGGCGGTGATGGGTTGTATTGGTTCTCAGTAGCACTGTTTATTGGTCTGCTTGCTGGTACTTATTCATCAACCTATATTGCAAGCTCTATTCCTCTTAGAATGGGTCTATCACGCGATGATTTCGTGGTAAAAGTGAAGCCTGAGTTTGAAGAAGAGATTGTGACTTTTAATGACCCAAAGATGTTTGAACAAGATTAATATTAAACATCTATTTGGACCACATTGGTTTCAATAGTACTGTTTAGTAGTAGCACATACTAAGATACAACTAAAGAATCGAGTAAAAGCACCTAACCGTTAGGTGCTTTTATCTTTGTATGACCATCCAATATATTTAATAGCAAAAGCTCATCCCGCAGCCATGTAGTAAACGGGCGGGTATTATCTGTGTTTATGCAGAAGTGATCCTCTTATGCCAACGACTACCTCACCAAAAGCCATGCCGCCCATTGATACACGCTACAGGCGTATTGTCGCGATTGCCGTTCCAGTCTTACTGGCCAATCTGGCTATGCCACTACAAAGTGTGATTGATACCGCTATAGTCGGCAACATGAATGATGCAGCGAAGCTTGCAGGTATGGGGCTGGCAATACAGCTTTTGTCCTTGTTACTCGTTAGCTTTAACTTTTTGCAATATGCGTCTTCTGGTTTGTCTGCACAAGCTTTGGGGCAGCTTGCAGATCGCAATGATTCTGCTAATCTGCAACATAAGCTGTCACCACTACTGTCGATTTTACAGCGCGCGCTATTATTGGCCATTATCATTGGTCTTCTACTACTACTAGCAAAGCCTTGGCTGATTGATTTTGGCTTGCAGGCGTTGTCAGCTAATCCTGATAGTGGCGCTGCTGCAAAAGTTTATTTGGATGTGCGTTTTTGGGGCGTTGTGGCTGAGCTGATGAACTTTGCTTTTATCGGCTGGTTTGCAGGCCAAGGTAAAACTCGTTATATGCTTTATCAGCAAGGTTTTATTGCCGTATTTAACATTATTTTGACGCTGTTTTTTGTTTACGGTATGCAGCTGGGAATAGCAGGCGTTGCATTAGGCACTACCATCGCGTTTTGGTCAGGGGTGGTATTGGCATTGTGGCTTAGTCGCCGAAATCTGCAATTGTCTTGGTCTATTTTCTTTCAAGTTAATCCACAGCATTTTACTAAAGAAAAAATGCTTAGGCTATTTTCTTTGAATTCTTTGAATAAAGATATTTTTATTCGCACACTTATCCTAACATTGAGCTTTGCGTGGATTACTCGCTTATCTGCTCAAAGCGGCGATCTGGTATTGGCCGCCAACGCCATTTTATTGCAAGTATTGAGCATTTCAGCCTTTGCACTTGATGGCGTAGCAGTGTCAGCTGAAACTTTGAGTGGACAAGCAGCGGGACGTCGCGATTGGGTGCGTTTTCTTCTTATTGTCAAGCGTACAGGCGTCGTCAGCTATACTCTTGCTCTACTATTAAGTTCGATTTGGTGGCTTGTTATGCCAATTTATTTAGATTTGATGACCAATATTGAGACGGTTTTTACCTTAACCAATAGCTATCAAGGCTATGCAATACTGCTACCACTCGTTGGTGTGGGGGCTTATTGGCTTGATGGTATATTTTTTGGTTTGACAGCAGGCCATATTATTCGCAATGCTGCATTAATATTGGCTATCATTTTCTTTCCCCTTAGCTGGCTACTATATCAGCAGTGGGATATGACTGGTATTTGGCTTAGTGTTTGGAGCTTATTATTGTTACGTATGCTTATTCTTAGCGGTTTTTTGTATCATGCGCATAGAACCGGCAGTTATGAAGAATTACAGCCAATTTAATGAACAATTAAATACATGTTTATCGATATTATTGATGCATATAGCAAAAACCACTGTTTATAAGTCATTATGTCTATAAAACGACCTCTTTACCAACTAGTTAAGTTTGACGATCTTAGGATATCTTGTGAATACTTATTCTGAACAACAGCGAAACTCCACCTATCAATGGGCTGAAGGCTTCAAAAAAAGCATTCCTGTCGCCATGGGCTATCTACCTGCAGGTATTGCTTTTGGGGTCTTGGCACAGGTGGCTGGTGTGCCTATATGGGCGACGATTATGCTAAGTGTCGTACTATATGCAGGGGCAGCTCAATACGCTTGTCTACCCATGCTCAGCGCCGGCTTGCCGATAGGTAATATTGCGACAAATATCGCAGCCATTAACCTGCGTCATGTATTTTATGGGATGCCGTTATTGCAGTCTTTACCCAAAAATAAAATAGCCAAAACCTACTGTTTGTTTGCTTTAACGGACGAAACATTTTCGGTGATGACCAGCCTGCCCAATGAGTCGAGACAGGCGCTGATACTGCCTATTAGTCTATTTAACCAAAGTTGGTGGGTGTTAGCAGGCGCTATTGGAGTGATGATCGGCAGCACTCTTAGTGACTTGGTGCCGCATTTGGACTTTGCGTTGGTTTGTCTGTTTGCAATTTTGGCTTACGAGCAGTTTCAAAGTATTAAACGTTACTTCCCTATTGGGATTGCGATCGTTGCTTTGGCTATTGCCTCATTGTTTACCAGTAATTGGTTACTGTTGGTAGCCATTACCATTTGTATGCTTATGATTTTGGGACGTGGTTTTTGGATACAGAATAAAGTGACAGGAGAGAACGATGAATAGTAGCTATTTGATTGCAGCCACTTTCGCGATGGCTGGAGTTACCTTTATTACTCGCGCTATTCCAGCATTGATACCCAAAAAGCTTCTTGATACTCCTTGGCTACATCGCCTTAACGAGAGCTTGCCGCTATCTGTCATGGTCTTATTGATTCTCACCAGTCTCTCCTATCAAGACATATCTGCCAGTACTGGGCTAAATAGCGCCGAGGTACAGTTATTACTTGCTCAAATTGGCGCATTGCTATTGGTATTAATGGTTTATCACATCAGTCGTCAGTTATTAATAAGCATGGTTGTGGGTATTACAGCGATTAATGGCCTACTTTGGTTGTTAAATAACGTTCTAAGTTGATAGTCTTTATTAGCTGGCAGGTCTTACTCAATAATAATTAAATAAAAACAATAAAAGGCTGGATTCTTAATCGAATCCAGCTTTTATTTTATATCATTACTTTTATATAATCACCTTTAAGTCATACTATAGTTAACTCGCTATAAAAACGATACAGCGAGGCTGGTATAATTTTTTTGCAGCTTCTGTCAGCGTAGACACAGCAAGCAAGAAAAATTTATACCAGTGGCGCATTACGTTACAACGTATCGGTTTTATTCGGTATCGACTATACTGACTAAAAATGATTATTTAAGACTCTTCGACACCCATGATTATTTAAGACTCTTCGACACCCATCATATCAACAGGCGTATCCGCGACGATTTGTACGCCTTTTTTGCCAGTTTTAGCGGTTTCACTACGCTGTTCTTGTAAATGGTCAAGATAAGCTTCATTGATTTGTCCAGTGATATAGCAGCCATTAAATACTGCACAATCAAAGCCTTCAACGCGGCTATGCTTCGTATCTTTTACCGCGTCGATAAGATCATCTAAATCTTGGAAAATCAGACGATCAGCACCGATGATTTTACGTACTTCTTCTACGCTATGTCCTGAAGCGATAAGCTCACTACGTACCGGCATATCAATGCCATATACGTTAGGATATTTTACCGGTGGCGCCGCACTGGCAAAAAACACTTTTTTCGCCCCCGCATCACGTGCCATTTGAATAATCTCATGACAGGTAGTACCGCGGACAATAGAGTCATCAACCAACAAGACATTTTTGCCTTTAAACTCTAACGGCACGGCACTGAGCTTTTGACGGACCGATTTTTTGCGCTGCTGTTGACCTGGCATAATAAAGGTACGACCGATATAACGGTTTTTCATAAACCCTTCACGGTATTTAATATTCATCTTAAGTGCCAGCTCCATCGCTGAAGTACGCGACGTATCAGGGATGGGAATCACAACATCGATGTCGTGGTCATCACCCCACTCATCGAGGATTTTTTGTCCCAGCTTTTCGCCCATACGAAGACGCGATTTGTAGACAGAGATATTGTCCATAATAGAATCTGGACGCGCAAAATAGACATACTCAAAGATACAAGGCGTGTACTCTTTTTGCTCTACGCATTGATATGTATGTAGATTATGATCCAAATCAATAAAGATGGCCTCACCAGGTTTGACATCACGAATAATAGTAAAGCCGCAACCAGTTAGCGCCACTGACTCAGAAGCAACCATGTACTCTGTACCGCCATTGGCAGCCAAACGTTCACCAAAGATTAATGGGCGAATGCCATTTGGGTCACGAAACGCTAATAAGCCATGACCAGTAATCATCGCTACTACGCCATAAGCGCCTTCACAGCGAGCATAGACCGCTTTTACCGCTTCAAAAATATCGTCAGACGTTGGATGAGTCTTACCTAGATTTTGCATCTCATGAGCAAGAACGTTTAATAGAACTTCAGAGTCTGAGTCAGTGTTTAAATGACGACGATCTTCTTGATATAACGATTTAGCTAAGCTCTCAGCATTGGTCAAATTGCCATTGTGAGCCAAAGTTATGCCATAAGGCGAGTTCACATAAAATGGCTGTGCCTCTGCACTACTTGAGGTGCCTGCAGTGGGATAACGAACATGACCAATACCAAACTTACCCACCAGTCTTATCATATGACGATTCATAAAGACATCACGAACCATACCGTTTTCTTTACGCAGATATAGGCGCCCATCTTGCAAGGTCACAATACCTGCCGCATCTTGACCACGATGTTGCAACATAGTTAAGGCATCATAAAGAATTTGGTTGACCGGCTCATGAGCTGCAACCCCAACGACTCCACACATATTTATGTCCTATTTAAAACCACATATTAGTAACGCAATAACGGTAAGTTTAATAGCGATGTTACCTATAAGCTAACCGAGGATTTGATGATATCTAGTTAACGATACTTGTTCGTTATTAACGTCATGTTCACGCTAAGATTTGATGAATATAAGAATGAATACACTGTATATAATGGCATATAAATTATGATATTTAGCTTAAACTTTATCAACCATAACAATTTATATTATAAACATCATGAATGCTAAATGATGTTAAATGCCAATTTATCAAGGCTATATACTATGTTATGTTTTACACGGTATGTTTGACTATATTACTTGATATTAACCATAGTTGTTGATAGTTATTAATAGTTATGACTGATTAATCTGCTCCCACGCACTGCCTAATACATCGGATGCAAGCGTTTTTGCCATTGGCGCATAAGGAAGTAGCTCAGGAGCCAGCACAGAAGTTTGCCACTGCGGAAGCTGCACTAATAACGGCGCACTGACACTAAGAACGACTAAAACCACAAGAACGTTTTTGGCCGCCCCCAATACACCGCCTGCCATTTTATCTACCACACCCAAGCGTAAAGTTTTAAGTACTCCTGAAAATACAAACGCTACTAGATGTATCGCAGCTAACACTACGATTACTATGAGCAAAAAAGCCATCGCCATTTGTAATACAGAGCTTTGGGTCAACCCTGATAGCTGCGGCGCAACAGGGCCAGCCAAACGAGTCGCAATAATCAAAGCGATGAACCAGCCGACTAAGCCGACAGCTGTCTTGACAAGTCCTATCTGAAAACCGCGCCATAAGCCAATAAGGACAACAATGGCAATAACGATATCTAGACCACTCATATTTACCGCCTTATGACTTTATAAAACCGATTTAACTAAATCTCTTGGGCATCATAGTAGCCGCCAATGGCCTGAATACAAGACTGCACCAAGCCTGGACCGCGATAGATAAGACCTGTATAAAGCTGAACCATATCTGCCCCAGCCTTGATCTTTTTGACAGCCTTTTCACCGCTATCAATGCCACCGACGCCTATAATAGTCACTTTACCATCTAGCTGATCTGAGAACTGTTGCAAAATCTGAGTACTAATATGACTGACTGGACGACCAGATAGACCGCCTGCTTGATCGCCATCTGTAAGATCCTCAACCCCTACTCGGCTTAAGGTTGTATTGGTCGCAATCAAACCATCAATTTCAAAATCCAATAATTGCTGCGAGATATAATCAACTTGTAGTGGATCTAAATCAGGAGCGACCTTTAATACCAACGGCACATAGAACCCGTATTCTGTCGCCAGCTGGCTATGACGGTTTTTAATCACGTCTAACAGCTGTGTCAATGCCTCACCGCTTTGTAAGTCACGCAAATTCTTTGTATTGGGTGATGAGATATTGACTGTAATGTATGAGGCATGAGGATAGACACGCTCTAGGCAATAAATATAATCATCAGCAGCATGCTCGACAGGTGTACTGGCATTTTTACCAATATTGATACCGATATTACCTTTATATTTACAGCGTTTGACATTTTCCTTTATATTTACAGCGTTTGACATTTTCAATCAGATAATCGACACCCTGATTATTAAAACCCATACGATTAATAATAGCGTCTGCTTGTCTTATTCTAAACAAACGCGGCTTATCGTTCCCAGCTTGTGGCTTTGGTGTGACCGTACCTACCTCAATAAAGCCAAAACCAAGCTCAGCCAATGCGTCGATATAATCGGCATTTTTATCCAATCCTGCAGCCAGTCCAACTGGGTTAGAAAACTGCAAACCCATACAATCGGTTGGTTGCATAGACTGACCATAGACCAATCCCAAAGCGCGCGCCTTATGAGCTTTAGCCAATAAAGATAGAGTCATATCATGAGCGTGTTCAGGATCCATCTTAAACAAAAAAGGGCGAAGCAAGGCATAAGACATAATAACGATAAACCCGGTCTGGATAAAAATAATGAATGGGACAACACGAATGAAAAATTGAGTGTCATAAAACGCTGCGATTATATCAGCTTAATAATAATAAGACCAAAGTTTCATTCCTAATATCAACGACTGCACCTAAGTATTAGCTGCGCTTTAATGCACATAAACAGACGCATTGGTAGTTAACTAACTTACGGTACAGGACGACTGTCGGTAAGCGCAATCCAGCCTCTGATAATACGGTATAGATGCCAGATAAAGGTAAAGAGCATTATCAACACCCCAAACCCAGCCAACAAAAATGAACCGATAGCTATATTACCGCTATCAGCCAACATACTAACGCCAAAACCACCGAGCGCAAACGTTATAATAATCGTTCCTATAACGAAAAAAATAATACTGTACCAAAAAGTTTTAATCTGCCAGTCAAAGTGCGTCGCAAGCCAAGTACCCTCAGCATCACGACGTTTGCCATAGTTCATCATGATTGGCACAATCCATAATAATCCTGCCGTAAAATAGCTGATCACGTAGAGCAGATAAGTAATGTGGTTGTAGGTGGTTAATGAGCGCTGCTCTTTTTGAGTCAACAGTGGTCTCTCTTGCTGCATAAGTCTGTGTGTCGTTTGTGAGTCAATAAAAGGTTCGGTAGTCTGCGTTCTTGTATATGAATGCTTATCGGAATTATTGTTAGAAGACTGGTTCATAATTTCTATCCATAACTGACAGTAGCCATTAAGTACTCAATTGTGGCAAATAGCGCCGCTTTCAAGATAAAACCATCACTTCCTTATAGTTTGACCTATATCAGAGGTTAAACATGGATAGATATAAAAAAATTTTGAGACAAATTTTGAAAATAGATTTTATTAAGAGATGATAGTTGCTTGTACTTGCACTTGCTTGGTCGCCAAGTCCTGCTGCATCGACAGCTTTGTAAACTGCCAGCCTTGTTGCTCAAGCTTACCAAGTGCAGCACTGACAGTCGCCTGGCTCGGATGACTAAAGCTTAATTGCACCCCTGCACCGTTGGCTACCACTTGCGCATTATCGATACCTGAGCTATTTAACGCAGTATTCACACGACTTGCTGGTGGCACCGCATCAGCACCGTCTTGATTGCTGGTAGCATTTAATGCATTAGGATCGATATTACCTGCCTGCGAGCGTAGCCAAAAATAATCATTGACCTGCTCTTGGTAATCAGACTTACTCTCTTTGGCAGCTTGATGGACGCTATAACCGCCATAACCACCGATAAATAACAATAAAAACACCAGCAAAACAGCCAATGCCATCTGATCACGAGAAGAGAGCGCTTGCCAGCGTGACCATAGCGCATTTTGGTAGTTGTTCACACGTGCTGACAAGGCTTTGGTTGCTAACGGGTTTTGGGTAGTGCGGCGCTGTAATAGTTTCATCACTTGACCTTGATGGATGGTATAAAATTTACAAACTAAAAATTAAGATTGAGCCACGTTATCTACAGCCGCAGGATCATCTTCAACATCGACGGTTATCTGCCCACTAAACTGCCCTTGCTCATTGCTATTGACCCGCTCTAGACTTGCTTGAATACCTTGCGCAGTCAGTGTACTGGCGAATTTATCAAGACTTCCCCGGTCTGGCGCTATTAAGGTAAAGCTTAAAGCAGATGGCTCCATAACCAGCGACTGTGCATGTAACGAAGACTGCTTAATAAGCGGTGATATTCGACCGAGTACTGCTAGGTGCGATGCTGACTCTTGACTATCGCTACGCAGTTTTGGTTGCATTTGTACCTGCAGCTTAGTGCGATTGGTATTGAGTATCTCATCTGGAAACCATGACTGATACTGCTCTGCAGTTGCCCTCTGCGTAGCATCTGCAGCAAGGTTATAACGATAAATTTGTAAGCCATCAGTTGCCATTTGCAACACCAATGCTGACAATGCGACCATCATCGCCACTCGTAAGTAGGGTGAGAGCTTCGTCTCTGAAGATTTAACAAAAAAGTTAAGCGCGTGACGTTCTGGTATCTCTATTGGTATAGGGACTATAGATAAAGGCGTTGATAATATCTGCTGTTCTGCCAGCAAAGTAGCTGTTTCTGTCGCGATACTTGTTTCTGTTGTAGAGTCTGATATAAGGCCTGACTCTAAGTTAGTCTTTTGCAAGTTGCTGCTATCATCTGCCAAGTCATCAAATGCATCAATTGGAGCGCTGATAGACGCTGGATCAATCGATTGTATCGAAGGCAATATACAAACTTCACTTAAATGCGGTAAGCGCTCAAAAATAAGCGGTAAGTAATTTACTGCCAAGCCCTGATATTGTGACTGTCGTAATAAGGCAGTATATTGATCTTGATATAAGGTTACTTGCTGAGCAGCGCCTTCTTCAGGAATAGGCAACAGTAAAAAGTCTGGCAGTAGTGCATTGATGCTTAGGCCGACCAAAGATGCACTTTGTTGCCATGCTTCTATGTCGTTTTCAGCCAACGCATAAAGATAATGCGCATGAGTATCGCCGATCTGCCTGACTGCCAATTGCTCAACTGGCGCTAAAGAGGTCTCTTCAAATAAATACTGTTTACCTGTGTTGCCAAGCTGCTTGAGCTGAGCTGCATTTAGCTTTGTGTCGACTTGCAACAAATGGCTGGAGGGAAAATAAAGACAAAGTGATGTAGAGCTGTTTCTGCTATTGCCATATATATCATACAGCTGTTGCCAGCCGCTTACAGACTGCCACTCTTTTGTGTTAGCATGCCAAACTGCTAACGGACTATGCTGCGATCTTATCCAAACATGTAACACCAAGCGTGTCCTTACTTAACTTATGAGATAAATTATTAAAATAAAACCAACCATCAAATATTTTGGTATTTAATCATGGTTGCCAGTTAAGTCAAAGCCTAGTATTGACTTACGCATGTATAATATTAACGCGGCTGCTGCGGCACAAAACGGTCTATCTCGTTTGCCATACCCGTCATGACAAATTCCATCTCAAAGACACGTGCTTCAGCCAAAGCAAATGATTCAGGACTATCGCCTGTTAGTAAACCGGCAAGATAAGCAACGATAGACATATGACAAACCACTACCAAACACTCGGCTTCAATCTTTGCAATATCTGCCAATGCCATGTGAGCATCATCGGATGGTGTAATATTGTCTTGTACTATACACGGTACTGTAGGAGCGCGCGATTGTAGGGCGGACAACGTTTGCTGCGCGCGTTTATAAGGACTCACTACAAAGTGGTCTGGCGCATAATTTTCAATAATATATTCAGCCGTTTGTGCTGCTTGCTGTTGACCATAGTCAGTCAACTGCCGTGCACTATCTGGCCGAGTCTCATCTTCTGCTTGTCCATGACGCATTAATATAATCTTCATAATACCCCTTTATTACTACTTAATACATAACTTTTAGCAAACTTATTTTTTGTCTTTGTCGGTATCTTCTTCATCAAAATTGTCATTTTTATCAGTGTTTTGCGCGGTTTTGTGGTGAACCGAGTCATTAGTGTCAGAACTGTTGTCAGAGTTATCACTATCGTCTTGAGGGTTGTTTGCCGCCGCCTGCATCTGTGCAGTAAGCGCAGCATTACTATAATCGTGTGGCATGACAAACTCGACATCGCTACGAAACCCTGCTTCCATCAAGTGCAGTGCTACGCCAAGCGCTGCCTTATCTTCATAAATAACAGCGTATAGAGCGTGGGTAATCGGCATATAAATACCGTCTTTAGATGCCTTTTCATGCACTTGCTGAATCGTATTGACTCCTTCGGCAGTCTGCCCCAGCTTTTTGACGGCTGCATCAATATTCATACCGCGACCAAGCATATTACCAATTTGATAGTTACGGCTAAGCTCTGAGCTACAGGTAGCATACAGATCCCCAACGCCTGACAAGCCTAAGAACGTCAAAGGGTTGGCGCCAGCTTCTACCCCAAAACGACTCATCTCAGCCAACGCTCGGGTTAGTAGCATGGCTTTGGTATTTTCGCCTACATCATATGCAGCAGCCATACCCATAGCAATGGCATAAATGTTTTTGAGCGCTCCGCTAAGCTCTACCCCGCGTATATCATCACTGGCAAATACTCGAAAAAACGCGCTATGTAGTGCAGCTTGCACTGCATGACGCAAAGGCTCAGAATGACTGGCTATTACTGTCGCTGAGGGCATGTTTTTCATAATCTCAATAGCGAGATTTGGCCCTGACATAACACCGAAGTTTACTTCTGGCAGCTCCTCTTTGATGATGTCACTCATCAGCGCAAAGGTGTCTTTTTCCATGCCCTTAGTGAGAGACACAACCGACTGTCCCGTAATAAATGGGGCAATACTCTTAAGTGTCTCACGAAATGCCATGCTTGGTACTGCAAGAAAAATAATGTCTTTGTCTTTGACGGCAGACTCTAAATCGTGACTGTATTTAAGGCTTTCATCTAGCTTATAACCGGACAGATATTTTTTGTTCATCTGCGATTTAGCCATAGATTTAACCGTACGCTTGTTACGAACCCAAAGGGTGGTATCACAGCCATTGCGTGCTGCCAAATTTGCCATCGCTGTACCAAAGCTACCACCGCCCAAAAACGCCAAACGCAGCTGGTCTGGATTATCACGTACTTGTCCCATGTTTTTGGCGACATCTGCTTCAACCGCACTAGGATTAAGCTTTCTTCGACCAAGTCCTGATTTAGTCGCGCGCTCAATAATACCTGCCAGCAAACCACTAGATTTTTCAGTATTAACCTGATCCGAACTTCTATCATCTGTCTTTTGTTTAGAAGCGTTTTTATCGACAGCTTCTTTATTTGGCTTTTTGTTAGATGAATTGTTTTCAGTAGAGCTTGTCATATCTAATTATCCGTGTTGACTGCTTATATCATTGAGGCAGATTACACTGTCTGCATAAAAAGGTATAGCGTTATATGATGCTTTAGTTTTTGTACATCACCACACCAGCTATGATTGAATCTAATAAATGACGCTTATGATTCAAAGCGTACTAACGGTTCGATATCAATAGGTTTGCGTTTTGGCTCATCCTTAGGACTGGTGCCAGTATAAACAAAAGCGGTGACATAATCATCTGGACCGACATCGAAATACGCTTTTACTGCAGGCTCGTTACACAGTAACCCAGTGCGCCATACAGTACTATAGCCTTGCGCTTTTAGAGCCAAAATCAAATTTTGCACAGCAGCCCCTGTGCTTAACATTTGCTCAAAAGGTGGGACTTTTTTGTGTGCTTGCATTTGAGTCACGACGGTAATGATAAGGGGTGCTCGCAATGGCATGTTGCGGGTTTTCTTGATGGTCTTTTCGGTCAATTCTTCACCATCTTGCACCGCCTTTGCTTGTGCAGCTTCAAGAAGGGCAAGGCCTAGCTCATGACGAGCATCGCCTTCGGTCACAATAAAGCGCCATGGGCGAAGCTTTTTATGATCAGGCGCTGTTGCAGCGCATTCGATAGCCTGTTGGATTTGAGCACGAGTTGGTGCTGGCGCGTCTAGATTCCCCATACTGCGTCTTGAATTAATCCAATCGATCAATTGAGTGCTGGTGTAGCCTGTGTCATTGATGTCTGTATTGTCAACAAGCATCTCTTCATTACTTTTATCTTTTTTATCGTCAGATACATTCATCGTCTGTCCTTAGTTATTATTGTTCAGTACTTGTGTTATTTTATAGATGACTACTTAATTTACTAGCTGAATTCTAATAGCTATACTAAAAGACACAATCACGCAGCATCAACGCTTTCAACACGATGTTCCATTTTTAGATAGTCTTCTGATTGCATCTCAAGCAAGCGTGAGCGCGTACGCTCAATCTCAAATGCTAACTTTTCTCCTTGGTACAACTCTAGAATCGACTGTTCAGCTCGTACCAATAGCTTGACACGGCGATCATAGAACTCATCAACCAGATAAATGAAACGACGAGTAGGATCACGCAAGTCATCATCTAGTGCTGGTACTGCGTTGACCAGTACGGTATTGAATTGCTTAGCAATCTCAATAAAATCAGAGGCAGAACGCGGCTCCATGCATAGATGCCGGAAGTCACAAAATAAGATATCTTCGGTACGAGCATTAATTTTGATTTCACGACCGTTGATAACGATGGGCTCATTACTGATTTTTTGATTATTAGATAAGCTGGCAAAACGGTTGGCAAGCCAGTGATGATTGGCTTTGGTCATCGGCGACTTGTACAGCTCTGCTTGCTGCAATACACGCAAACGGTAATCAATGCCCGAGTCAATATTCATCACGGTAGTATGACGCTCAACCTCAGCAATGGCAGGCAAGAAACGGTCGCGATGTAAGCCATCTTTATACAAGCCCGATGGCTCAATATTAGAGGTGGCAACCAAGGTAACACCGCGGTTAAACAACATGGTAAACAGATCCCCTAAGATCATCGCATCAGAGACATTCGAGACAAAAAACTCATCAAAACAGATAATCACCGCTTCTGAATGAATAATATCAGCGACTTTTTCTAACGGATCACTTTGACCTTGTAACGTATTTAGCTCGCTATGTACGCGCTGCATAAAATGATGAAAATGCTGACGCATCTTACGCTCAATCGTTAAAGAGTCATAAAACATGTCCATCATCCATGTTTTACCACGGCCAACACCGCCCCACATATACAGACCTTTTGGCGCGGCAGGTTTGGACTTTAAAAAGCTAAAAAAGCCCTTTTTTTGTTCAGCGCTACTATTGAGCTGATGGTAAAGCTCATCAAGGTAGCTCATAGCCTGATATTGCTGCTCATCTCGAGTAAACTCATCAGTACTGATGGCTTGCTCGTAGCGTTGCAATGGAGATAATCTCATAATACGACTCATCGTTAGACAAAATAAATAATAAAGTAACCCGTTAACTCTGCTTCCCCATAACGCAGGAAAACTGAGAACCAGTTATAATTAATAGTCATGCTAATAAATAAAACTATTAGGTAAAATCTATGTACCACTCCCAAAGCTGTGCTCTTCTAACAAACCCTTAAGCTCAGACAAACGCCCGTGAAAAAAATGACCTGCGCCATCTACCACACTGACGCTAATACCTAAGCGTTCAGCAAATGCCTGCATGTTTTGAGGCTCAATCACCTCATCAGCATTACCATAAATCTCAAAGGTTTTATCAGCAGGCAAATCTAGATCGCTGCTGTCGTTCTTTTCCACTGACGGTGCGATAAGGGCGATTTTTGCAACTTCAAAATCACTCAACCCCCAAATATGAGAGGCCTCAAGTACTTGCTCAGCGACCCGCGCCGTCACATAGCCACCAAAAGAGAAACCACCAAGCCATAGCTTACGTGCAGAGCTTTGTTCTGCAATCCATTGTAACACGGTCATTGCATCTACTACTTCACCATCGGCATAATCATGTTCACCGGTCGACTGCCCAACACCGCGAAAGTTAAAACGCACTACATGCATACCGTTGTCACGAGCAAAACGATACATAGTCGTGACCACTTTATTGTTCATCGTACCGTCAAAAAGTGGATTAGGATGGCAAAGCAGCGCTACTGTATCGGTATCTGGATCATTAGGGTTATCTTGTTGCCATAGTGCGTCAACTTCAAGTACACCAGCTGGAGCAGGAATCAATTGCATAGACTTACTTATTAATTAAGAATAGATATGTTAATTATCCTAGATATGATTTATATTTCAAGTGATTTGCTGTGTACTGTTGATGTTTGTTTGACTCTTGCTTGTTATAATCAATTGTTTTGAGTGATTAATGAATTTTCGTGCTTAACGTATAGAAAACGTATAAAAACAACGTATAAAAACTGGGAATAATTTATGAATACTTTTAATAAAACCATACTATTAACGGCTACTGTCACCGCCGCCCTCGCCCTAAGCGCTTGTCAAAGTACGCCTTCATCACCTGTCATTCAGCGTGCCAACTCTATTTATGAGACGACTGGTATTGCAGATACAAAAGTGAAAGCGCAGCAAAATGCGATAGACAGCGCGCAAAAGACTTGCAAGAGTAAGCAAGTGATTATCGTGGATGACAAAGTGACGTATAATGGTATCTTGGATGAGCGTACTGGTCGTATGGTCGGTCAAGCGGGTGCCGTTATCGGCTCAATCTTCGGCACTGGTACGCCAGATTTGTCCCGTAGCGACGATTATGAGTACAAGATCAACTTTCGTTGCCAGTAATTATCAGTGATTGCCAGTAAGTCTATAACAAACAAAATAGGTTAATTGCAGTATCACTGTCCTCTCTTTTTGTATGTCCGTTTTTGGGTTAAACTATCGTGTTAAATGTTTAACCCCACCTTCTTTAGTTTAAAAAATTAATTTATAAACAAACAGACTACAGACACCTAGCTCTTAATCTATTCTTACCTTTGGTTTCTTATTATGCGCAAACCCAATCTCTCAAATACTAAACAAGCGAAAGTATTGGCACCGGCAAAGGATTTGGCGACATTGGAAGCTGAACTCGCTGAGCAAGAAAACAGTCCTGAAGTCAATTTAGAAGACACTGTTCTGCGGCTTAGCGATTATCTATCAGCAGTTGAGATGGTCATCAAACAAACCTTTAATCATCGCGTGTGGGTAAAAGCAGAGATTCGCAACCTGTCTAGCAAAGGCGGACATTATTACTTTGAGCTGGCAGAAAAAGACGACGATGGCAAAGTTATTGCCAGCTGCCGTGGCAACCTATGGCGTTTTAAAGCCGCCCGCGTCTTAGCAAAGTTTGAGCGCGCAACGGGTATGCCACTTGAGCGTGATTTAACGGTACTTCTTAAAGTGTCAGCAGGTTTTCATGCACAATATGGCTTCTCGCTCACTATCGAAGATATTGATCCTAGCTATACATTGGGAGACTTGGCACGGCAATATGCAGAGATGATCGACCGCTTGACCGGTGAAGGTTTGTTGCACCTAAATCAGCAGCTGCCTACGCCATTTGATATCGAGCATGTGCTGGTCATCGCACCCGAAAAGGCCGCAGGGTTGGGAGATTTTCAAGCCGATGCAGACCGCTTAGCCAGTACCGGTGCGTGTCAGTTTCATTACCATCATGCCACCTTTCAGGGCAATCATGCACCAGGCGAGATACGCCAAGCTATCGTCAGCGCCCAACAACAATTTTATGATGCCTATCAGCGTTTGCCAGACTTGTTAGTGATTATTCGTGGCGGCGGCGCTGTTGGTGATTTGGCCTACCTCAATGATTATGAGCTAGCAGCATTGGTGGCTGAGCAGCCTATTCCTGTATGGGTCGGTATCGGTCATGAGCGTGACAAAGTTATCTTAGATGAGGTGGCGCATACCAGCTTTGACACTCCATCAAAAGTAATCGCCGCAATCAGTAGTCATTTAGCCCAACTAGTCACTCAGACTTTGCAATATCAAGCACAAATCAAGCAAGCAGCAAAGCGGCAGTTGAATATAGCTGAACAACAAACGTCACGACAACTGAGCCAAATACAATCGCAAACCATCGGCCAGCTAACCGCACTACAAAAAGACAGTGATTATGCGTGGCAAAGCATTCAGCAAAGCGCCCAGCGCCAAGTAAAGCAAGCAGCAAGACGAACAAGCGAGCTACGCGCGCAGACTCAAGCCTTGGCTTATCAGCAATTAACAATCGCTGCCACTGATAGTAAAGATTATCAAAAAACTGTTATGCAAAGTGCTCAGCAGCGCGTCATACAAGCACAACGCAGTAGCGAACATTTACGTGATATTGTACTACTGCACCGTCCGTCTCGCGTACTTAAACAAGGCTATACCATGCTGACTGATGCAAAAGATAAGCAGATATTCACCAGCAGTACGCAGCTTTATCCTGAGCAGACCATTCATATCGTCTTAAAAGATGGTAAAGCAAAAGCACAGATTATTGATATTAAAACTGACAACAAGATGACAGAATCTACTGACACACTAACCGAATCATAAGTCGAATTTTAGTAACTTTTATCTCCCTTTTTTTAACCCTACTTTTGAACATTAGGAAACCTTATGACAACCCCTACTCGCCGACGCAAAAAAGCCGCCCCAAAAACCTTTAAGGCGGCTTACGATATTCTAAAAACCAATGCAGCTGAACTACAACAGCAAGACGAGCCAGACATTGATAATCTGATGACAACGGTAGAAGAGTCGATCGCTGCTTATCGCGTGTGCGAAACCCGTATCAATGCGGTACAACAAGCACTAGATGCAGCTTTTGCTGAAGAAGAGAAAACAGAGACTAACGATCTTTAGACAGTCGTTATTCTGGCTCATCAACCTCAAAAACTTGGCGCAAATACGCCAGATAGGTATTATTATTGATCATGGTCTTGCCTGGGCTATCAGACAGTTTAGCGACTGGTTGCCCATTGCATTCAACCAGTTTAAGAACGATATTAATTGGTGTGATGCCCATATCATTGGTGAGATTGGTACCAATGCCAAAGCTGGTTTTGATGCGATCTTTAAAGTATTGATGCAGCTCCCATGCCTTATCAAGATTCAGACCGTCACTAAAGGTCAAAATTTTGGTCTTAGGATCTATCTTTAACTTCTTATAATGAGCGATCGCCTTATCACCCCAGATATAAGGGTCTCCGCTATCATGACGCAGGCCATCAAATAGCTTGGCAAAATACAAATCAAAGTCGCGTAAGAATGCATCCATACCAACGACATCTGTTAGAGCAATACCTAAGTCGCCGCGATACTCATGAACCCATGCTTCAAGAGCCGCTTTTTGTGAATCACGAAGACGTACATCTAACGCTTGAAACGCCTGCATAAACTCGTGTGCCATCGTACCGATTGGTGTCATTCCCAGCTCTTTTGCCAAATATACATTAGAGGTACCGCCCACTATCTTTGGGGCAGCCTTGTGTAGAGTCTCAACCACATGCGCTTGCCAAGCTTTGCTAAAACGCCGGCGAGTACCAAAATCAGCGACAATAAAGGGCGGCGTATCATGGCTGTATTGGGCTTGTTCTGCTGCATAGTGATGCAACAAGGCAACTTTTGCATCCAGTCTACGCTGACCTTCTTTAATCACACTAGGATCGGACAACGCATTAAAATACAGCTCATTCACTATTGCTAACACAAACACTTCAAAGAACATCGCTTGTATCATCGGTCCTTCAATATCGATACATAACCTGCCTTTTGCATCAGTACTTACCGTAATAAATCGACGCTTTAGCTGAAACAGCTCAAGATAATCCACGAAGTCTGAACGAATAAAACGCAACCCTCGTAAATACTCCAACTCGTCTTCTAAAAACCGCAATTCACACAAACTGTCGAGCTGTTGCTCTAGTGACGCTTTAATATCTGCTAGCGGATAAGCGGTGTCTTTATTGTTACGGCAGCGAAAACGATAAACCCCGTGTGTCTGTGGAAACTGATGTAGCATGGCTTGTAACATGGTAAATTTGTACAAATCGTTATCAAGTAACGAGGTAATAATAGGTGCATAGGTAACGGTCATGCTAGGGCCTTAAAAACGCAAAAATAAGAAATAAACGTCACCTAACACTTAAAGCGACATAATAGGTGATCGATAAGCTCAGAACACTTACTGCTCATGAGTCATCAATAAAAGGTCAAGTATAACGAAGTTTGTTGTTTTTTTCAGAACTCGCTATTGATTACAGCAAAATTACTACGATTGGCTAGAGTGTGTCCTCAATAACCAAACGGGAATGTATCAAATGATCCTTCCTCCCGCTGTTTTGGCAACGCTTCAACGGCACGCGTTTTATCAAACCAGATATACTCATCGAACTGGGCTGGCAAAGAGGCATAAAAATAATGACTTTGTAATTCCGTTTCAGGTCTATAAATGACGCCTATCGCTCGCTCTAAACGCTCTGGGAGTAGTTTTTTACGAATGTCTTCATGCAATGGATAGCGCAATGGTAAAAGAAAATTGTCAGTAGCAACCTCATGAAAAACACGTTCATAACTGTCAATATGTGATGGTTGTACTTGTTTTATCTCCATGGGTCCGCCCCAGCTAGACGCAGCAGCAACCGTACCATGATCGGTACCAAAACCTATATTATAGGCTTTGTCACCATATTCTTGGCGCACCAATTGGCCTATATTTAATTCGCCACGTGCACTCATTTGGGTTGCTCGAGCATCACCAAGGTGGGAATTATGTGCCCAAACAACAGCCTTTGATTGAGCGCCTCTAAACTCAAGCACCGCCTGCAATGTTTCAAACATATGTTGATCACGCTGGTTCCATGAGTTGTTTTTGGCATAATACACCGTACGATAATAACGTTCGGCATCGGCTATTAGCTTGGCATTTTGTTTGGCATCAAAAAGTTGTTCACCATTGGTGGCAGAATACTCTAACTCTATCTTGAGTAAATTCTGTAGATTGTTGAGTACTTCTGATTCACAACTTTTATGTTGCTCGGTTATCATCGCACGACTGTATAAAGAAAGATCGTCCTCCCAAGGCATCAGACAGTCGTAGCGCTCGCGGACAATTTCTGCCGTCTTAGGATCCACTTTTTGTAAATAATCCAATACTCTGTCAATAGAGCTATATAAGCTGTATAAATCTAAACCATAAAAACCTATTTTTTGTTCTGAAGATTCAGTTTTATTATTATAAGCATAAAGCCAGTGGGTAAATTCAAGCATTGATTTATTTGCCCACATCCAAGTAGGAAACCTAGAAAAAGGTTTATTCTCCCGCAAAGCATCATGCTCTCTACCATGAATATAATGATTAATATGCGCCGCATCTGGCCAGTCCGCTTCAGCAGTGACAATAGTAAAGCCTTTCTTTTCTATAAGCTCCTTGGTTATACGAGCTCGCATTTCATAAAATTCAGCCGTACCATGTGACGCCTCACCAAGCAGTACTACACGACTATCTCCGATACGCTCCATGAGATTATCTAGGTTAATATCATTAATACTCGTAAAATGCTCACTTGATTGACCAATCAATTCAGACAAACTTCTATTAGCTTTCATTGTTTTTCTCCTGCCAACCTGCTACGCCAATAAGAGGTACAAAACGAACACCTCCTAAATCTTCTGTCTCATATTCATTTTCATTGATACGCCGAATACGAACCAGTTTTTGAGAATTCAAAGATGCGCCTACGGGAATGACCATACGCCCGCCGATGGCTAGCTGTTCTTTGAGGGCTTGCGGCGCTTCAGGCCCTCCTGCTGCAACTATAATGGCATCAAAAGTGGCATGATCTACCCAACCAAGTGTCCCATCGCCATGCTTGACCTGAACATTGGTATACCCTAATTCTTTGAGTTTTATCTGAGCAGTATCTGCCAAAGCTTTGTGGCGCTCAATGGTATAAACAGTCTCACAAATCTCCCCAAGCACGGCTGCAGCATATCCCGAACCTGTACCGACTTCAAGTACACGATCATCTGACTTCAATTCAAGGGCCGCCGTCATCAATGCAACAATAAAGGGTTGTGAGATGGTCTGGTTTTCTTCAATAGGTAAAGGTGAATCTCTATAAGCAAATTCGACAAGGTCTGTAGGCGTAAAAGCTTCACGTGGTACCGTACCCAGCGCACGAAGCACCGTTTGATCGTGAATACCGCGAGCCGCAAGTTGGCGATCTATCATTTGCTGTCTTAGCTCTTCAAAATTATCCATGATGATTTCCTTAATTTTCATTTTGGACTATTCAATACCATCGATATCGTCAGCCCTAAATAAAACAGATAAACATACATAACTGAGAAAAATTTATTTGTTGGCTATACGCTTTTTCAAAGACTAAAAAACTGCTTTTAGCTGACTTATATTTTTGAAATTTATAAATGTTTAACCTGCTCTAGGCTTTAGCACTCATAAACTGGGCGACATAGTCGTCGGCTGGATTGTGGCGTAAGTCATGAGGTGTACCCGTTTGCACTAGACGCCCCCCATTTAAGATACTAATACGTTGACCGACTTTTACTGCTTCGTCGATATCATGAGTAATAAAGACAATGGTCTTATTTAGCCGTTCTTGTAGCTCAAGCAGCTGATCCTGCAATTGAGCACGGATAAGTGGATCAAGCGCAGAAAATGCTTCATCCATTAGCAAAATAGGATTGTCCGTTGCCAGCGCGCGCGCCAGCCCAACACGCTGCTGCATACCACCTGACAACTCATCAGGATAGCTGTGCTCTAAATTTGGCAGTCCAACTTCATTAAGCCAGTGCCGAGCAACCTCATGACGCTCGCTTACACTCATTTTACGGACACGCAAACCATAAGCGACGTTTTGCATGACGGTCATATGAGGCACCAAGCCAAAATGCTGGAACACCATGCTAACGGTTTGCTGGCGATAGTGCTGCAACCCTTTATCATCAAGCTCTAATACATTAATCGCAGAAGATGACTTTTCGTTTCCCACTGGTGCTTTATTGATGTCAGTAGTCGTTGCAGTTGACTGAATATCATTGTTAGGTTTTTTGATATTAGCAGGGTTTTTTGCATTAATATTTTTTGCATTGATAGAAGTATCTACCCATATTTTGCCACTGGTTGGATCGATTAAGCGGTTGATATGACGTATCAATGTCGATTTGCCAGAGCCTGACAATCCCATAATACAATGCAGCTCACCCGCTTTAACGTTTAGATTAATATCATATAGCCCAACCGAATAGCCGGTTTGCTCTTTCACCTTAATGCTGTCCATACCCTCAGCCAATAACGTCAATGCAGACTGCGCTTGCGTACTATTGGCATTGTAAATCTTGCTGATATTCTCTAATTGGATATGATTCATCATTGCTCTCGCTGTTGGTATTTATTATTGTCGTTACTGTCATTTTTGCTGTTTGTTACACTCAATTTTTAACTGGTTATGTTCACCTTAACGCCAAGCAAACTCCTAACCAATCGGGCGTTTACCTGCGTCAATAGTTTTTTGACGCGCCCGCTTACCTTGACCAAATGCTTGAGTAATACGGTCGATAATAATAGCAACAATGACAATAGCGGTACCTGCTTGCAAGCCTTGGCCGATATTAAGCGTTTGGATAGATTGCAAGACATCTTCGCCAAGACCTGGTGCACCAATCATGGAAGCTAGTACTACCATAGCAAGCGACATCATCACTGCTTGGTTAATCCCCGCCATGATACTAGGCAGTGCTTGGGGCAACTTAATCCAGACAAGCAGCTGCAAATGAGTACTACCAAATGAGCGTCCTGCCTCTATCATCTCGTGATTGACTTGGGTGATACCCAGAGTCGTCAAGCGAATCAGTGGCGGCAGTGCATAAATGACCGTAGCAAATAGCGCAGGCACTTTGCCGATACCGAACAGCATCAGCACTGGAATGAGATAAACAAAACTTGGCATGGTCTGCATCACATCTAGTACAGGAGTCACAACTTTGCGCAGAATCTTACTACCTGACATCGCAATACCAATTGGAATACCAATCACCACCGTAACCAGTACCGATACAATCAGTAGCGCTAAGGTATCGATGAGCGCGCCCCACAGACCAAAAGCACCAATCAAAAATAGCCCCGCACCGCAGGCCAAGGCAAACCATATTTTGCGAACACCAAACCATCCAAGTATCGTCACGAGCGCGATAATGATCCATGGTGGAATAACGGTCAACAGACGTTCGATAGGGAGCAACAAGTAGGTCAGCGCCATCGTACTGATGGTACGAAACACATCACCATAGTTTTGAACAACGTTTGCCAAGGTATTATTCAGCGGAGTCTCAAGTGACCACGAAGGAAAGCTTGATGCTAGACCTGATTGATTGTCACTGCCTGTACTATTGTTAGCAACACCAGTATTAGCAACAGCCGCGCCTGTTAAGCTTATACCTAACTTAGCAGCTAGACGCTTAGCTGCTTCATCAGACAACCACTCTTGCCAAACATTTGGATTATCACGTAAAAACGCTAACGCTTGCTCATCCCCACTACGCTTAGTCTCACTCATCTCTAAGATAGCGCCATTAAGCTCATCAGGGGTAAACTGAATACGTTTATATACCTCAGCCAGCTCGGGATTAGACTCAATAAAAGGCGTCGATACTGCAATACCTAAAGGTGATACCGGAAAGCCAGACACACAATCAGCTGTACCATCAGCTCGTAACAAATCTTGCCAACAAGCGTCATCATGAGCAGGGAACTCTAATGACGCAAAGTCATATTTTGCCATCAAACCCGTAGGCTGCCAGTAATAAAATAGTAGCGGTTTGTGCTGCTCAAATGCAGAGGCAATCTCGGCATCGAGAGCAGCACCGGTTCCGGGATGGGCATTGTTAAAAACACTATCCAAACCCGTATTCTTAAGCAAACGAGTATTAAAAACCTCGCATGCCCAGCCCGATGGACAGTTCATAAAACGTGACTTACCAGGTTCTTCAGGGTCTGGAAATAGCTCAGCATACTTAGGCAAATCTTGATAACTGCGTAGACCTGGGTTTTCTTCTAGGACATATTTAGGAACATACCAACCTTGGGTTGCGCCGCCCTTGAGTGTATCGCCAATGACTGCTACTTTGTTTTGTTCAATGGCTTGTTCCATAATTGGCGAGCGTCCAACCCATTGCTCACCAATGACTTGGATGTCGTTCTGTGACAATGCCGTCTCGAGCGCAGGCCCTGCTCCTGGCACTTCTTCAATTGTACAGTCATAGCCATCTTCAGTGATGTACTTCAGCACACCAGAGATAAACTGACCGCTCTCCCATGTTAGTGCGCCAAATTTGATAGGTGATTGGCAGGCTGCTGACGCCGATATTGGCAGTAACAACGCGCTCATACAAAGTAAACTTAACGCAATCCATTGGCGCATGTTATGTCCTATTTATCGTTATTTTAGCGAGTTATTATTAATGATTTACCAGTCAATTGGGTAGACGCTCATTATTAAAACCAAAGCTTGTTTCTAATCAGAAATATAAATTTACCACAACTACCGTCTAGTAATATTACGAAGTGTAGCGATTTATAGTATTGATGACAAACGCTTACTTATTCATCACTAATGCTTTTTTTGACCAAAAAACGGAA
>NZ_LNUO01000072.1:0-24415 GCF_001462175.1 Psychrobacter sp. ENNN9_III | reverse complement strand
TTATGCTGGCTTTCTTGTTTGTCTTATTTAATAAAAACTAGCGTAGGCTATAAAAGACAGATTATAAAGTACATACAAGTATAAAAAAGACCATCCAAAGACAGTCTTTTTGTTTAAGTATTACATGAATTATCTGCTAGCTTTACAATAGGATACGACGTGGATCAGCCAGTAAACTTGCGACATAGCGCGTAAATACGGCAGCATCAGCACCATTAATGACACGGTGATCATAAGATAATGATAATGGTAGCATCAGACGTGGCTCAAAGGTCTGCTTATCGGCATTCCAGCGTGGCTGCATCGTTGCTTCAGAGGCGCCTAATATACCTACTTGTGGCCAGTTGACTAGTGGCGTAAACGACGTACCACCCAAAACGCCTTGACTTGAAATCGTAAAGCTAGCACCTTGCAGATCTTTAGTACTAAGCTTTTTGTCACGCGCTTTTGCAGCCAGCTCACCAATCTCAATCGCAATCTGCTTGATACCTTTGTCTTGCGCATTTTTAATCACTGGGACTATCAAGCCATCATCAGTCGCTACTGCAATACCCATATTGACAGTTTTACGTAAGATAATTTGCGTATTATCATCACTTAAGTGGCTGTTAAAGCGTGGATGCTGAGTAAGCGCGTAAGCAGTTGCTTTAACGATAAAGGCTAAGATAGTCAGACCAATGCCTTCTTTTTTCATACCGCCTTTTAGCTCGCCACGTAACTTTTCAGTTTCCGTAATATCTGATACATCAAACTGGGTCACTTGAGGTAGATAAGTATTATAGTTGAGCTGCGGAATTGAGACTTTTTGTAGACGGCTAAGATCTTGTACTTCAGTCTCGCCCCAAATCTCGGTATTACTCATGTCTGGTAAGTTTGGTAGACTCGAACTCACTACATTGCCGCTAGCAGGTGCAGTTTTTTGGGTACTCAAACTTTCTTTGACGTGCGCAAACAAGTCTTCTTTTAAGATACGGTCATTTAGAGCTGAACCATTTACTTGAGTAATGTCTACGCCTAACTGACGGGCAAGCTTACGTACTGCAGGACCTGCATAGACATCGGTTAACTTCTCATTAACCTGAGACTCTGTAAGCTTACCACCTTGCGCGTTCGCAGAAGACGACTTTACCTCAGCTTGCTTGGGCTCACCAGTCGTTTGCTTGACAGATGATGCGGCACTCTTGCTAGAAGCGTCAGAACTAGCATCTTTATTATCTGAGCTGGGCTGCGTTTGCGCTTCAGTCGCTTGTTCTTCATCGCTAGTATCATCACTGCCACTGCCACCAGTGCCAACGATGACAATGAAGTCTTGACCATTGGCGACCATATCACCCGCTTCGACAAGTATTTTCTCAACTTTGCCGTCTTCTGGCGCTGGTACTTCAACCGAAGCTTTATCAGATTCAATTAGCAAAATTGATTGATCGGCACTGACCACATCACCAACACTGACCATAATCTCGGCTACTTGCGCCTCATCAACACCCATATCTGGCAAAGCATGAGTCGTTGCTTTTCCTGTCTTCTCAGTAGATTTAGATGAGTCAGAATCAGCAGGTTTTGTATCGTCTTTTTGCTCTTCTTTCTTAGTAGCTTGTTGCTCATCTTGCTTTTCAGTTGCAGGCGCTTGTTCGCTGTCTTTATCCGCGCCTTGACTATCACCTTGGCTATTATCTTGACTATCGGTATCAGCATCGCTATCGAGTTCGATAAGTACCATGCCTTCACTGACTTGATCACCGACAGCAACATTCACCTTAGTGACCTTACCAGCAGCTGAACTGGGCACTTCGACTGAGGCTTTATCAGATTCTATTAAGATAATATTATCGTCTTTAGCGATAACATCACCGACTTCTACCATAATTTCACTGACTTCGGCGCTATCGACACCTAAATCGGGGGCTTTAATATCCATTTTTTTCTCCTGGTCTTATGATTACAACGTCTTATAGTTATTATTTAGCTATTATTCTTCGACGTCACCATCATTAAGTAATTTGGCATCAGCTTGATCTTCAGCGCGGCCTTCTGTGCTAATTTCGTCATCATCTTCATCGACAAACTCAGGTACAGGGTTTGGATTAACATTATCAGATGCTGGGGCTGGCGCATCTGGGAAATGATCATAATAAGGCTGCTGCTGCCATGCAGGCGGCTGATCTACTTCGATATCAAAGCTTGAGATAGCATCTTTGACCAAACGCATCTCAACTTCACCTTCATCAGCTAAGCGTTTAAGCGTTGCAACTACAATATGAGCAGCATCTACGTGAAAGAAACTACGTAACTGTTCACGCGTATCCGAGCGACCATAGCCATCTGTACCTAAAGTAGTATAAGGACGGTTATCCGGTAGCCAACCACGGATTTGCTCTGAGTAATTGCGCATATAGTCCGTAGCTGCAACCACGATACCTTCATGCGGAGCAAGCTGCTCTGTCACCCATGATACCTTTTCTTCTTCCATAGGATGCAAACGGTTGTAATCATCACAAGCCATACCATCACGAGTCAGCTCATTAAAGCTGGTCACACTCCACACGTTAGATGTAATATTGAACTCATCTTTTAGTATTTTTGATGCTTTTTGTACTTCACGTAAGATAACACCAGAACCTAACAGCTGAACTTGGTTTGAGCCATTGTCTTCAAGCAAGTACATACCACGTTTGATGCCTTCTTCAACACCCTCTGGCATTGCAGGTTGCTCGTAGTTCTCATTCATTAGGGTTAAGTAATAAAAAACACGTTCCCCTTCGCCATACATCCGGCGCAGACCATCATGCATCACCACTGCTAGCTCATAACCAAAACAAGGATCATAAGTCACACAATTGGGCACGACGTTAAAGAGAATTTGTGAATGGCCATCTTGATGCTGTAAGCCTTCACCATTTAGCGTAGTACGACCAGCGGTCGCGCCTAACAAGAAGCCCTGAGCCTGACAGTCACCAGCTGCCCATGCCAAGTCACCAACGCGTTGGAAACCAAACATAGAATAGTAAATATATAGCGGAATCATCGGTAAGGCGTTGACAGAATAACTGGTTGCTAGTGCAATCCAAGTACTCATCGCACCCGCTTCATTGATGCCTTCTTCTAACATATGACCATCGATGGCTTCTTTATAACCCATCAAAGCTTCGCTGTCTTCAGGTGTATACTTTTGCCCAGAAGCTGAGTAAATACCCAATTGACGGAACATGCCTTCTAGACCAAACGTACGTGCTTCATCAGGGACGATAGGTACCACACGGTCTTGGATGTCTTTGTTTTTTAACATCGCTGATAATAAACGCACGAACACCATCGTCGTTGATTGCTCTTTACCGTTACTGCCTTTCAATACTCGATCAAAGATAGACAAGTCAGGAATAGGAAGCGGAATATGACCACTACGGCGGTTTGGTAGATGACCACCTAACGCCTCACGACGCCCTTTTAGATATTTCATTTCTGGTGAGTTTTCTTCGGGACGATAAAACGGTAAGGTCTCCAACTGTTCATCCGTAAACGGCAACTCGAAACGATCTCGGAAATACATCAACGAGTCTTGATCCAACTTTTTGATCTGATGCGACTTATTGACCGCTTGCGCTTGGGTAGATAGGCCGTAACCTTTAACTGTTTTGACTAAAACTACGGTAGGCTGACCTTTGGTTTTCATGGCTTCACTAAAGGCAGCGTACACTTTCATTGGGTCATGACCACCACGATTTAAGCGCGAAATATCATAATCGGATAGCTCACTTGCCATCTCTTCAAGCTCTGGATATTTACCGAAGAATTCTTTGCGGGTAAATTCAGGCTGGCGTGCTTCATAAAGCTGGTATTCACCATCGACTACCTCTTCCATACGGTGTTTTAGTACACCAGTTGCATCTTTATCCAGTAGCGTATCCCACTTACCGCCCCAAATGACTTTAATCACGCGCCAGCCGGCACCGCGAAAGACAGATTCAAGCTCTTGAATAATTTTGCCGTTACCACGCACTGGGCCATCGAGTCGCTGTAGGTTACAGTTGATTACCCATATGAGGTTATCGAGCTTTTCGCGACCGGCAAGCGAGATCGCACCTAAGCTTTCTGGCTCATCAGTCTCCCCATCTCCTAAGAATGTCCAAATTTTACGACCCTCAGACTCTAGCAAACCGCGGTTTTCCATGTAGCGATGTACGTGAGCATGATAGATCGACATAATAGGTCCAAGACCCATTGATACAGTTGGGAACTGCCAATAGTCCGGCATTAGATATGGGTGTGGGTAACTTGATAGACCTTTACCGCCGACTTCACGGCGAAAATTATCAAGCTGCTCTTCTGTCAAACGGCCTTCTAAATAAGAGCGGGCATAGATACCTGGCGCTGAGTGACCTTGATAGTAGACCATGTCACCACCGAAGTGATCGTTAGCAGCGCGGAAAAAATGGTTGAAGCCAGTTTCATAAAGCGTCGCACTTGAGGCAAAGGTCGCCAAATGACCACCCAAATCATCATCGTTCTTATTTGCACGCATGACCATTGCCAAAGCGTTGTAGCGAATCAAAGCACGAATCTTACGCTCGATAGCCAGATCACCAGGATACATAGGCTCGTCTTCGACTGCGATCGTGTTAATGTAGGCAGTATCTAGACGGTTAAATGGTAGCCCTTCTTGTACGGCCATATTGTATAAAGCTTTAAGTAAGAACTGCGCCCGATCCTTATCGGCATGCTTGATGACAGATTCAAAAGCTTCCAACCATTCTTGCGTTTCGGTGCTATCAGCATCCTTATAATAATTCATCTTTATTTGTCCTTTTATATCAGTCATTCCCACCTTATGGTAGGGCGTTATTAAATGATGTTCAATGAGATATGGTTTACTTTACGACGTCCTTGCTGCGCTTAAGCATTTTATTGTCTCATGCAATTATACGAATGATTTTCTTTATAATTAAAGGGTTAACAGGCTCAAATACAATATTGGCTGCCTAACCTCTTTGATTATTAACGTCAGTTAACAACCATACTCACGATACCTGTATGTATGATTATAAAACAGTGATAGGTATTTATTATAAGCGCTTATGATGCAAATGTTTATGGCTGTAGAGAAATGACAACATAACAAGTATTTTATAAATAAATAGCGATTAGTTTTTTTTAAAATGATAACGAAATATACACTTCATTTCTTCTATCCCCATCCTATTTTCTTAGGCATCAACTGTATTTATCCTATAGCTAAAAAACCCTCATCATATCGAATCAACCGTTGGTAGCTATATGTATGGAAGCTATTTTACATATCTTCTAACATAAGATATTAAGTAATATATATAGAAATAATAAACAAATATACAAATTAGCTCTATATTCGATTCAGGAACAATAGTATGTATCAGGTTCAACGCTTTTTAGGTTCAATCAGCAACTATTCATTCAGTCACTATATATATCGAATACTGACGTTGATAACTTTTATAACTTCTTTGTTGGTGAGTAACTCATCTGTAGCTAACCTCAACCTTTTTGAGTCTTCCCCAACTTCCGAAATAGCTAGCTGTCCATCTGGACATAAAATGTATTATATAGGCGCAAGTCCACCAAAACATACTCCTATAGAAACTCAACCTCTAAGTTGGAGTGCAGGAAGTATCACGAAGGATTTTACATTCATTGAAGCTACAGGTAATAAAACCTTTAACATTAACTTTCCTCTAGCAGTAGATCTAAACAATGACTATGGTCAACCACCATTTTATGGATCCGTCAGTGGTGTTACTTCGTCTGCCCTTAACTTATCTCATAATTCTACCAGTGCAAAAACTAATCATATTTTAAATATAAGTATTAATCGTTCTGTAAGTAAGACAGGCTACAAAATACAAGATCTAGACTCTACAAAAGTGAACTACTATTTTTTCAGTTTTACACCTTATATTGAGCAAGTAGATGTATCTACCAATAATGGAAAATTGACATTTAATAGTATTTTTCAAACTATTAATACCAATAATAATATAGTAACGGCAAAAGAGGGCGAAAACTGCGGGGTCGGAGAATGTAACATTGATACCAGTTGGAATTATAATCTTGCTAATACTGCTTTGAGTTTAAAACATAATAATACAAAGCGAGAAATTAATGGTGTACATATCGTAGGCTACTCAGATTTCTACTTCTGTCTTGCCCCGCCAAAGCTAGTTGTCCAAAAAGCACTAAATGGCAATCGTATTAACGATACAGACAGCAAACGCGACCAATTTGAAATAAAAGTAACTGGTGGCTCTATCGCTAGCAATAACTTTACAACTGCGGGTACAGGCACAACGATCGCTAACGGTAGCAGCAACGTCATAGATTTAGCAGAAAGCACAACATATACGATTACTGAAAGAGTGATGAATGGGACTACGCTTGGCGATATCGCGAACTATAACGCCACTTATAATTGTACTAATGCTACGACAAACGGCACTACTATACCAACTACCGCAATGAAATATGATGCGACTACCAAAACCCGCTCATTCACTATTTCGGGTACTACTTATGGTGATGAGATCACTTGTACTATTACCAACGGTCCAGCGAGCTATACATTTTCAGGTACGGTCTTTAATGACAATGGCGGTATTACCGACGCTCAGGCAGACATTAGAAACGCTATTATAGATAGCGGTACATATAACAATTCGCTCTACTTTAATGGATTGTTTGATACTACAGAAACTGGGATAGCTGATAGTACCGTTAGTTTAGTTAACTGTACCAACACTACTACAGTCTATGCCACAAAAGCTGTAGAGCAGTCAGGTAGCAATATAGGAAAATATCAAATCACTGTGCCTAATACCACATTGGCTGGTATTGGCTCAGTATGTCTTATTGAAAGTAATAGTAACACCAGTCCAGCTTATCCTATTCGCACTACTACTGAAAAGCGAAGCATTACGCTAATTGCAAACAACTATAGCTATTCAAACAATGATTTCGGTAGAGTCATTACCAACAATGCTGCCCTAGTACTAGAAAAAGAGCAAGCGGCTAACGACTGTAAACTTACTAACTTTGTCAGCTTAACTTACAGTAAAAACCCGCTTTCTAGCTCCGCAACTGGTGTCGGTACAGACATTAGACCTGGTCAGTGCATTGCCTACAAAATCACTGCAACCAATCGAGCAAATATTGCTATTCGTAACTTTGTCATGCAAGACATACTACAGCGAAAAGACCCTAGCAACCCTGCAGATTCTACAGTGACGTCTGTACTAGCAGCTCCAGATCGAGCAGCTGGAGTCTTTAGCGATGGTCTAAGCAACGGACAAAATGGCACGATCAAGACTGTATCTGCAACTCTACCTAAAAGAGAGAAACGTATCTTTTATTTTAACACTCAGTACGGTTCAACGCAGTCTAAGTAGTTTGCAGCATCTATATTTAACTCGGCCAGATTTATCACTTTGGTTAACGAACTATAAATATAGGATTGATAATAAATACTTAAACAAAGCTGATTTTTAGCCGTTACCGCTTAACAAGTTCAAAACCCCACCCATCTGATTTCGGACGCATTGTAGGTAATTTCCGTTTATATTCTCCATTAGCTATATAACAATAGTTAATAAGTCTTATTAATATAAATATACATTTTACAACATAAGATGTACGTATATCTTTTGTCTTTAAAAACGTAACAAAGCTAATTAGCTTTCTTTAGAAAAGTTAAATCCATTCTATATTTAGACTCTTGCACCGCCCAATTAATCAATTGAGAGAGGAGTTAATTATGATCATGACAGCTAAACATTACCTAAAAATCATAATGACAACCACGATAGCATCTATAGCTTGCTTTCATAGCGCTCAAGCGACAGACGCTTTAAAGATGGAACTACAAGCCCATAAAATTATAAAAAATGCCGATGGTAAGGCTCGTTATGTCGTTGCATCGAACGCTCAGTCAGGTGAGACAGTACAGTACCGGGCAACCTATACCAATACTATTAATCAACCGATTAGTGATGTCGCTGTGACCCTGCCTATACCTACCAACATGACCTTTACAGGTGAAGCAAAGCCAAAAAGTGCTCAAGCGACTATTGATGGCAAAAACTATGCAGATATACCTCTGATGCGCAAAATAAATGACAAAGTCGTCAAGGTTCCATTGACCGAATATAAAGCGCTGCGCTGGAACATTAAGTGGCTCCCAGCAAACAAACTAGCAGACGTATCCCTTAATACTGTTATCAATTAACAATTTTAACCATTTTTTGCAGTACTTTTAGGAGGTTTATCATATGAGAACTAATATATACAAACATTCAGTATTAACAGCTGGCATCGTAGCTACCATGAGTATGACTGCTGCAAATGCGGCTGAGGTAGTATATGACGAGAAGGATGCTTTTTCGGTGGCGAACAAGGCAACAGCGACTTATACAGTCGCAGACAATTCCAATCAACAAATAGCAGAGTCGAATGAAGTCGTTGTCAATGTAACTGAAACGGGCGCATTTAGCTTAGTTGCTAAAAATGATGATACAAGTAGTGGTGGTGCTATTGGTGATGACCTAAACGAAAACATCGCAATCCACCCTGCCGCTGGTTCTTCTGTAAACTTCAACCATACGCTCAGTAACGATGGTAATATTTCTGATACCTATACTATTGCTTTAGCCAATCCATCAAACAGTTTACCTGCTAGCGCTACCATCAAATATCAAATAAAAGAAGGTAATGCCAATGTTGGTAACTCTGAGACTATTGCGATTGGTGGAACGATAACGCTTAAGCCAGGCCAAACTGCTGACATTACTATTACTGCAACCACGAGTTCTGATCGTGTTATCGGTAATGACACATCCTTTACCGTTACAGCGACTAGTAAATATCTTACAGATAAAGGTCAAACGACAGCAGATAAAAAAGCGACCAATACCAACAATGCTATTACGACTACCCCTGTTTATGCCATTACTAAGTCTGCGACCACCAACCTTAACAATAAAATATTCGATACTAACAACGCCAATGCTTATGTTGACTATACGATTACTGTAAAAAACGAAGGTAATATCGATGGTACAGCAGTCAAAATTACTGACGCCTTACCTGCAGGTTTGGTGGCTATAACCTTACCTGCAGGTTTGGTGGCTATAAAGACTGGAGAAGACAACTATACAGCACCTACCGTAGTCGCGTCTGGTACAAGTACAGCTAAAGATGCAAATATTTCAACCAATGGCAAAGAGATAACTGTTATTGGTCAAGATATCAAAATGAATGAGACCATTACCGTGACTTTCCGTGCAAAGAAAGATACGACTACGCCCGCAACTGGTACCAATATCACCAACTATGCACTCGTTGAAGATGATGTTGATGGCAATGGCTCTTTTGATCTTGTCGACAGCTCAGGTGATGCTGCAGATACGTCAGTCTCTGAAAAAACCTATGAAGATACCTCTACAGGCAACTACAAAGGTAAAGATAGCAACTCTAACGCTACTATTACTACCAGTAACCAGACTCGTAACCTCGCGATTAAAAGCAACACTCTAGATCAAGAAGTAGCACTCATTAGTCAAAATAATACTTATATCTATACTATTACCAATAAAGGTACAGATATAGTCGAAGCCGCTAGTGCCGATAAAGTCTATTTTACGGTAGCCCCAACTACTAATGATGCCAACATTACTATTAATGAAGCAGAAGTGTTCGTCGATGCTAATGATAATGGTAGCTATGATAGCGGCGAAACTCTTTTGACCAAAACGGCTAATGGGTATGATCTTAATGAAGCAGCCACGACTGGTCTAGCACCTGATGATTTTGTGAAGATCGGTGTAACAGTAAATACAAATGGTTCAGGCAGCAACCTTGTAGGTGGCACCAATAATATCGATGACTCTGAGACCATGACTGTCACTGTATTGCCACAAGGCCCAGTCGCCGGCACTCCTGCACCTGCTAACGCCAGTGTAAGCTCGACTACTACTATGAAAGGAGTCAATCTACTCAAGTATCAAGCTGTAGCCGCCTGTAAAGCAGGTTTGACTACACTTAGCTGGACAACTGACTCTATTAGCGGTGGTGAAGCCAAACCAGGCAACTGCGTTTATTATAAGATTACTGCCGAAAATACTTTTTCCGATGCGTCTAAAGTGATTAACGGTCTTACCGTAACAGATACGTTAGAGACACCTAAGATTATCTATGAGGGTGACTTTACTTCTGAGACATCAGGCGGCTCACCTGCTGCAAAAGCAACTTACAGCAACCCAGACTTAGTCGCTACATTTGATAGCTTAGCAGCAAGTGAAATAGGCACTATCTACTTCTCTGCACAGATCTCTCAGACAGGTACTAATTAATCTTAGCCCGGTTTTCTGTACGACATTTAAAGTTTATGAAGTCTTCCCTAATCTCTGGTTAAGGAAGACTTTTTTTGATTTTTGTCTTCAAGCTTAACGCCTTACTGAATTTGACCAGTACACACCTTCATGCCCTTACACCTCATCACCCCTCATCTTTTTAAGGTAAAAGCTTCAGATTTATTTGAGCATTTTATTCTCACAGTAACGAGCTAGAGCAATATTTATTTAGTGGCATATATTTTGCATAGTCTATTTGAATTTGGCGACTTTTTGCCTTTGACAACTGTCAATCTACCGTCTACGACACAAATACTTTGTCCACTCAACATTGCGATGCTCAAAGTAAATTTAGCCTCGAGAGAATAAGATGCAAAAGAGCAGCCACACTATTTATAAAACATACATAAGTGCTCGGATAGCGCTTGGTTTAACAACATCTGCTATGTTGTTCATAGGATTAAGCACACATAGTCAAAACTTATATGCTAACCCATTTTTACCAGCAGCCACTCCAAGCTCGGCAGTAGGCAGTTGCCCCGCTAGCCATAAAATGTATTATATTGGCGCAAATCCACCAGCATATAGTCCGATTAATTCGCAAACCCTTAACTGGACAACAGGTAACCCCTCCAATACTTTTACGTTTATAGAGCCATCTGGTAATAAGTCTTTTTTAATCAACTTTCCACTACTCCTAGATTTAAATAGCAACTATGGCGGCACGCCTCCAATTTATGGATCTATCAATGGCGCTACCGCATCAGCGATCAATTTGATTCACAACTCTCCTGCGCCTAAAAACAACCACAATTTAAGTATCAGTGTTAATCGGACCGTCAGTAAAATCGGCTATAAGATACAGGATCTAGATTCAACTGTTAATGCCAGTGATCAGGCGCCATACATAGAGCAGATTGACGTATCTCCCAATGGCGGACAATTGACATTCAATTCAATTTTTCACACTATAAACGCTAATAGAAATATAGTCACCGCAATCAAAGGCAGAAACTGCGGTGCTGGAGAATGTAATGTCGATGCCAATTGGAATTACAACATCGCTAATATCCCTCTTGTCTTAAAGCACAACAACACACTTAGCGAATATAACAGTCCACACGCTATTGGCTATTCGGACTTTTATTTCTGTCTTGCTCCTCCTAAGATAATCGTAAAAAAGCAACTCAATGATAATCGGGTTAATGACTCTAATGTTAATCGCGATCAGTTCTCAATCAATATCAGTAATAGCACAACATCGTTAAAAACGTTTGAAACGACTGGTACAGGACAAGTCGTGACTAACGATAATAGTGGCGTCGTAGAGCTTGCGACCAATACGACCTATACGATTACTGAGCGCGTGACGAACAATCAAAACAACGGCGATATCATTAATTATGATGCCGCTTACACTTGTAACAACGCGATAAATGGCAGTACGACCACAATGCCTACGACTGCAATGACTTATAATGCCAGTGCTAAAACCCGCTCATTTACTATTGCCAACGCCACTTATGGTGATGAGATCACCTGTACTATTATCAATAGCCAATCTGCTACTGCGCCATTTAA
The DNA here is from genome assembly GCF_001462175.1 of Psychrobacter sp. ENNN9_III. Taxonomy (NCBI): domain Bacteria; kingdom Pseudomonadati; phylum Pseudomonadota; class Gammaproteobacteria; order Moraxellales; family Moraxellaceae; genus Psychrobacter; species Psychrobacter sp. ENNN9_III. The sequence goes on along the minus strand of NZ_LNUO01000072.1, from coordinate 12,464 downwards.
TTATACCTTTGCAGGTATCGTCTTTAATGACAATGGTGGTATCACTGCTAACGCCAGTACCAAACAAGATATCTCGTCTACTTTTACAAGTAACAACAACTACTACAATGGTATATTTGATAGCAATGAATCAGGGATTTTTGCTAGTGGTTTACAGATTAGACTTACTGATTGCAGTGGTAACAATATCGTATCGACTTCACCTAACCCTCAAACTGTTTCAAGTGCGGCTGCCAGCATAGGTAGATACAGTTTCAATGTCAGTCAAAATGCGCTTGTAGGTAGATCAAAGGTTTGTCTGGTCCAAACTGAACCAAACTCTTGGGAGTATAGCGAAGATACGACTGTTAATACTCAAGAAGTTACGCTTGTCGCCAATGTCTATAATTATAAAACTGAGAAAAACAGCTCTGGTACTGTCACCCGTAACCTTGATTTTGGTGAAGTAAAAGCAGACAACACCGCCCTGGTACTTAGAAAGTTTCAATATGTGCATACTTGTGATAGCACGCTCAGCTATCCCAATGTTGCTACTACCAATCAGCCGACGACGGGCTTTAGCACCAATCCTGCAAATGATGTCAAGCCAGGTAACTGTATTGCTTATAAGTTAGAAGCCTATAATCGCGGTCATGTTGACTTGAGTGAAGTTAGCATTAGCGACTCTATACAACGCTCCCCTGTTGAGTCGGTCTTTAATCTACCCAAACCTTTAGGAAACCCTTCATCAGTATTCAAAAGCACCAACACATCAGCGCCTATCGGCCAAAATGGGACCATCATATCTGATAGTTTTAATTTGTTAAAAACGTCTGCATCTTCAGCAGAGCCGACCAAAGCTACTTTATATTTCAACACTAAATATGGCACCAGAAACACAGCCCCCTAAATGAACTTATATCGACTCGTGTCTTAGAAGACTAAAGTTTCAACTCTTTAAATATTCTCTTATATCCATTAAAGAACCGATAAACGTCGTCTATCGGTTCTTTAGTGATTATTTGCGTGTTTTTTTGTGAAAATGAAAATACAAAGAAAGTCGAGAATTATTCGAGCAAACATTTGTTTTTATTCGTGTTTTTAGAGTTGGCAAGGATATTGCACGTAAAGATTATCCAAATGAGGAATATGATATGAAATCATTTCAATTTTTACGTCATGCGCTTATTGCCACTACAGTGTCTGCATGCTTAATCAATATATCGTATGCAGCAGATGCTCTAAAAATGCAGCTACAGGCCAATAAAATCGTAAAAACCGCTGATGGTAAAGTCAGTTACATAGCAGCATCAAATGCTCAAAAAGGTGAAACGATACAGTATCGCGCTACTTACACCAACGTTATTGATCAGTCTATCAATGATGTCGCTGTGACTCTCCCCATCCCTACCAACATGGTATTTACTGGCGAGGCAAAACCAAACAGTGCACAAGCGACTATCGATGGCAGAAATTATGCTGATATGCCGCTCATGCGTAAAGTAGACGGCAAAATCGTCAAAGTTCCACTATCTGAATACAAGGCCTTGCGCTGGAACATTAAACTCCTTCCTGCAAACAAATCGGCGGATGTATCACTTAACACAACTGTTAACTAAACCTTTTGACCTTAGCTATTCATTTACTTACACAGGAGCATCACTGGATGAAATCCAGCACCTTTAAATACTCAGTATTAACAGCCGGTATCGTAGCAGCCTTTGGCTTGAATAATATTACAAATGCCGCTGAATCAACAGCTGCATCGACTCCTACTATTAAAAACGTAGCAAGTGCGACGTATAAGATAGGTACTGTTGCGCAAACGGCTGTTCAGTCCAATCCAGTAACTGTCAACATCACGCAAAGTGCAGCCTTTAGCTTAACAGCTAAAAACGATGATGATAACGCTGCTGATGACTATAACCGTGGCTTGACTGTGACACCTAAAGGTCGAGTGACTTTTAGCCATACCTTAACCAACTCAGGTAACGTAGAGGACACCTATACGCTTAACTTGGCGCAAGGTGGCACTATTCCAGGTAGCCCGCAAGACGCCAGCTCATACGATTTGGACACGACCAATGTCACCTATACTATCTATAATGCAGATGACTCTGTAAAGAGCACGACCACTGTTACAGGCACTGTGTTCCAAAATACCAATATTATTCTTAAACCTAATGAACATGCTGACATTTCGATCGCTGCAAAAACAGCTGGAAACGTCGGTGGTGATTCACAGAATCTAACGTTATCAGCAACCAGTGAATTCTTTACAAATGCTGATACTACCAAAGCAACACTAACGAACATTGACAATAGTATTACTAAAGTAGCTGTATTCAAAATCACCAGTAAGGTAAATAGTACCTTAAACTTGAATGATCCAAGCTCTAAGGTGACTTATACCGTCACGGTGCGTAATGATGATACTGCTCCTTATGCCGCTGCTGCCAACAACATCGTTGTCTTTGATGGTTTACCAGAAGGCTTACGTTTAGCAGATCAGCCAAATTTAAGTGTCAGCAATAATGCCACTATCGTACCGGGTAATGAAGGTAAAGGTACCAGTAATTCAAACGATAGTATCAGAGTTACTCTCCTAAATTTAGCACCAGGTGAAACAGCCACTATTACGTTCGATGTGCAAAAAGATCAGGCCGAAGTACTTGCCGACCCCAAAAACACTATCAACCATGCTTCTGTCACCCTCAATCTTGGCGAAAACCAGACCATCTACGACACGACAGATAGCACTGACACTAAGCAAAACACTGCCAACTTCTATCCAGCTGCTGATGATAGTGAAGTCACAGATGGTACTGTTAGCACAGCCACTGGTAGTGACTCAGCGGCCCCTTTAGTCGCAAACCAGCGTGCTGTTAGCATATCGTCACCTACTACCAAAGGTATTCCAACTACTACTGACGATACCACACAAGTCACACATTCAGCTGTCATCAGAAATACAGGTAGAGAGACCGAAGGTGACCAATTGGGTGAGATTAAATTTACCATCACTGAAGGTACCAACGACAACATCACTCAAATACCGAACACGGTAGAAGTGGTATACGACGCTGACGATAACCCAGCCACAGCTAATACTACCTATACTGTCACAAAAGACGGTAATGGCGATTATGATCTCAGTACAGCTGTGCCTAAAAATGGCGGAGCAGCATGGACTGGTATGGCACCGAATTCAAGTGTCACTATCAACTATAAAGTAGAGTCTACACAAGCCGTTATCGACTCAACCGAAAAAACAACAGTTACGTTAGTCGTTGGTGGGCAAGATGCCCCTTCTACAGGTGCGCGCTCTGTTGAAAATACGACTGTCGTCAAAGGTCTCCAACTGGTCAAACAACAAGCATTAAACGAAACTTGTGATGCTAATGCGTCGCTGGTCTTTACGCAGGCTGATGTCGCCGCTAAGCCTGGCGACTGTATCGTCTATAAAATCACAGCGTTTAATAACTTTGAAGCTTCAGACGCTCGTTTTAACTTCACTGATTTGGTCATAACGGATACTACTGCTCGCTTCAATGACAAAGCTCAGGTACTGACCTCTAGTACTACTCCTGCTTTTGCAGTCAAGCTTGCTGAAGTAGATAATGCAAATGACTCACCTGCAAACAATACTTATGGCGCAGCGGCAGGCTCTACTGCTATTAGTGGTACGGTGCCAAATTTGGACCCACAAAAGTATGCAGCACTCATATTTTCAGTAAAAATCAATCCTGATGGTGCTGCTCCTGGCTCAATTTAGCATTGTGTAAATTACTTGTTTTTCTCTACCGTTATCTGTGACTAAGGTTATAGATAACACAAAAGCTGTCTTTGCTTAGATCGTTATAGTTATAAAAGTAAGCAAAGACAGTCCCTTTTTTGGATTTGATTGGATAACCACGTAATATGACATTTCATTGTAAATCTCAGTCTACTCGTCTATCAGCTAAAGCAGTCAAGTTATCTGCATTAACTGCGGCTATACTGATTATGCAATCAAATTCTGCAGCAGCAGCGACGTCTGATGTACTTAGCATCATTGATAATATCGCTAAGGCAAGCTATAACGTTAACAACCAGACTGGCGTGACGTTGAGCTCTGAATCAAATAAAGTCCGTGTCAAGGCTTCTGCCCTATCTGAGTATGGTATCAATCTAAGTAATTCACCACGACAAACTGTAGCACCAAGCGATACTGCCAGTTGGGTAAATGTACTCGCAAGCAACAGTTACAATACTCAAACTGTCGATCTAACGCTGACAGTACCTATTACTTTATCTAATATAAAAGTCTATCAGGACTTAAATAATAACGGCATCGTTGATGGTGAGGATCAGCAACTTTTACTAAATAATTTAACAGCTCAAATCAAACTAGGACAAGGTGAAAGTATTCAGCTAATCGTCCAAGCACTAACAGATGCCAATGCAACAGACGGTGAAACTATTGATATCAAGCTTGGTGCAACTGTCGTCGAAGATCCGTCAATAAAAGCCGTAACAGAGACTGACAGCCTAGTCATCGTGAAGTCAGGTATCGGTTTTAAAAACAAATCCTTTGGCAGTGATCAACCCTCATTGCAAATTGGCAATGACGTTTATGTCGAAGCCAGCTATGCACAGTGTAACGTACAATCCGACAAACCAGATCAAATCTGGGTCACCATCACCTCACCGAAAACGGGTGACACCTACTCTCTTAAAGCTATCGAAACCGGTGACAACACGGGTAAGTACCGTTTGTCAGCACCAACGCAAAATAATGCCAATGCAATCAATGACAATATCATCCAAACATTAAAGGGCGATACGCTACAAGCCAAAATGGTTGCCTGTATTGATAAAGAAGTTGGATTAGATGAGCAGCCTAATGGGGCCAATTTTAGGTATATTGATGAGCAAATCAGTAGTGAGATTGCTATCACCAATGAATCTCCTAATTTGCAAGTGACCAAAGAAGCTGATGTCAAATCTGCCGAACTTGGTGATTATGTCAACTATAGTATCACCGTCAAAAATGATGGTGCAGCGACTGCTTATGATGTCCAGCTAAAAGACGCGCTACCGCGTGGTTTTGACTATGTCAGTGGCAGCCTACGCATTGACAAAGCTCAAACCACAGAATTTAAAACCGATGGTAGATACCAAGTTTTGGGTCTCGGCGACATGGCGATTGGTGAGAGCAAAAATATTAATTATCGTGTGTTGATTGGCTCATCGGCTTTAGGTGGTGATGGTATCAACCGCGCGACTGCTCATGGCCGTGATGAAAATAACAATACATTGGCGTCGTTGGAGGCACAGTGGCCTATCGATGTCAGCCGCGGTGTTATGAATACTGATGGTATCATTATTGGTAAAATATACCATGACATCAACCGCGACGGTATTCAGCAAAAAGAAGATGGCGAGCTGGGTGTCGCTGGTGTCCGCATTTATATGGAAAATGGCAACTACATCGTCACAGATCCTGAAGGTAAATATAACTTCTATGGTGTCAGTGCCAAGACTCATGTACTAAAAGTCGATCGCACGACTCTACCTGTGGGTACCGAACTCATTACCCAAAGCAACCGTAACGCAGGCGATGCGAGCAGCCGTTTCGTCGACCTAAAATATGGCGAGATGCATCGTGCGGATTTTGCGCTAGTAGGCGGCATGGGCGATAGTACTGAACGCCTAAACCAAGAGCTTGTTACACGTAGCAAAAGCATCAGTGCCAAGAATGATGCACTAGAGCAAGCGATCAAGAGCGATCTGACTTTAGATCCTGACTACGACCTTGACAACGATGATAATGTCGATGCTAGTGGCTGTAAGTCCAACGACGAGCTAGACCGTGGTATTCAATGTGACTCAGCAATCGTTGCTGATATGGTCAACCCTACTGATAAGCGCACTACTTTAACAGTCAATACTATCGCACCACCCAAACAAAAAGAGCTTGAAGAATACTTAAAAAAGGTGGCTGATAACGAGGTTGCTTTTATTAATTTGAGCGCAGGACAACAGCTAAATTCGTACAAGCAGTTGGTTCAAGTTCAAGCACCGCTAGGTTCGAGCTTTACTTTGTATGCTAATGGCAAAGCTGTAACAGAAGAAAAGATCGGTAAAACAGCAGAACAAGCGAATCAAAGCGTTACCGCCTTTGATTATTATGCCGTTGATTTTAAGCGCGGTAGTAATACTTTACGCGGTGTCGCAACTGACGTCACAGGTAAAGTTATCTCAGAGCAAACTATCGAGGTTATTGCACCCGATAGCTTGCAGGCGATTAATTATCGTACTCAAGAGCGTTTGATCGAAGCTGACGGTGTGAGCGAATACCAAGTCGTCATTAGTCTAAAAGATCGTGACAACCGTCCTTATATTCCATCGACCCCTATTACCATCGATACCAATATTGGTCGTATCAACCTTAAAGACAGTAATAAAGATCAAGCCGGCACACAGTTTAGCGTCTCAGGAGGCGAGCTGTTGATTCCAGTGATTGTACCAAACGCCCCTGGTAAAGGTGAGCTGATTATTGATACTGGCAGCAGTAAGCAAGTGATTCCGCTACAGTTTACAGCCAAGCTACGTCCACTTATTGCAGTGGGTATTGTAGAAGGCGCTATATCATTAAAAGACTTCGATAGCGGCAGCATCACAGATGCTCAAGGCGCATTTGAGCAAGAGCTGCATGAGTTTGCCGGTAGTGATGACTATTCAGCGACTGGTCGTGCAGCGATGTTTTTGAAGGGTAAAGTACGCGGTGATTATCTGTTAACCCTAGCTTATGATAGCGACAAAAAAGGCGAACGCCTGTTTCGTGATATCGAGCCTGGTGAATATTATCCAGTCTACGGCGATTCATCAGCCAAAGGCTTTGATGCTCAGTCTACTAGCAAGCTATATATTCGCCTAGATAAAGGCCGCTCATTTGCTATGTACGGTGATTTAAAGACTCAGATCGACAATGATGAAGGCATCAAACTGGGTAAATATAGTCGTACCTTAACAGGTATCAAAGCCCAATTTGAGGATGAAGATACCCGTATCACTACTTTCGTCATCACTACTTTCGTCGCTGAAACCAGCTCATCACAACGTGTCAATGAAACTCGTGGTCTCGGTATTTCAGGCCCCTATCCACTTGCTGGCGACTTTGACGCGGTACTTGAAAACTCTGAAACCATCGAAGTCATCACCCGCGATGCCAACAATCCTGGTCTTATCGTAAGTCGTGAAACCTTAACTCGCTTTGCTGACTATGAGATCGACCCTATTAGCCGCAGCCTATACCTAAAAGCCCCTATTGCCAGTCAAGATATCGATGGCAATCCTATCTACTTGCGCGTTACAGTTGAAGTAGATGAAGGCGGCGAAGACTACTGGGTTGGTGGCGTAGCGGGTAAGCAGCAATTAACCAACAAAATCTCTGTTGGCGGTAGCTATATCAATAGTGACGATCCACTAAACGAAGAACAGCTTGCCAGCGTTAACAGTGTTATTAAATTCAACGACAAGTTAAAGCTGGTTACAGAGTATGCCAAGAGCAAAGCGAGTAATCCTAACTACGAGCCTAGTAATCAGATCAATACAACAGAGCTTGAAGAAGGTGATGATACTGATGGCGATGCCCTACGTATCGAGCTAAACTACGATGATAAAAACCGCACGCGCGCTAAAGCTTATTATAGTAAAGCTGATGAAGGCTTTGTAACTGGTGCCTCTCCCCTAACTGCTGGACGTACTGAAACTGGGATAGAAGCTAGTCATAAGTTTAAAAATAAAACAACTGCGCTAAAGTTTGAAGGCATACGTACTAAAGACCATACCACCAGTGCCAGTCGCGAAGGCATACAGGCAAGTGTTGAGCAGCGCTTAAGCCAAAACATCGTTGGTGAGATTGGACTACGTTATTATAAACAAGAAGCGACTGCTGCCTCGCGTAATACGCAGGCTGCAACTGACGTCGTAGACATTACTGATGATACAGTCTTTAATGATGACATTATTAATCAGTCAGCACTCAACGGTGTCAATACTTTAGAAAAAGACATAGAAGGCATGACTGCTCGCGCTCGCGTTACTGCGCGCCTGCCTAAGCTTAATAAAGCCTTGGTATTTGCTGAATATGAGCAAGATGTTGAGCATAGTGCACGCAACGCAACGTCTATTGGCGGTGAAACTCCATTGGGTAATTTGGGTCGACTATATGCACGTCATGACCTAATCAATAGCTTGTCAGGTAGTTATGGTCTTGATGATACTGATGAACGTCAGCGTACTGTCGTTGGTTTTGACGCCACTTATATGAAAGATGGTAAAGTCTATAGTGAATACCGTGCCCGCAATGCCATTAGCGCACGTGAAGCTGAAGCTGCTATTGGTCTAAAAAATAAATGGTATGTCCAAGAAGGACTAACCCTAAACACTTTACTAGAGCGTGTCGAATCAATTGAAGGGGAAGCAGACAGTAATGCAACTGCTGTTGGTTTTGGTGTTGAATACTTGGCTCAAGAAGATTACAAAGCATCAGGCCGTCTAGAAAAGCGCTGGGGCGAAACTAGTGACACATTGCTTGGTAGCGCAGGTGTTGCCTATCGCTATAATGATGAAATCACTTTACTAGCGAAAGACATTTATTCACGTGTCGATTATAATGATGGTCATCGTACTATTAACCGCTTCCAGCTTGGTGCAGCATATCGTGACTATGATAGCAACCAGTTAGATATGCTCGCAAAGCTTGAGTATCGTTTAGACGATAACAATACAGGCGCGGACCCCTATCAAAAAGACTCACTAATATGGTCCTGGAGTGGTAACTACCACCCAACACGTCCATTAACGCTATCTGGACATTATGCTGGTAAGTATAACCAATACGAAGCTGATAACCTTGAGAGTGACAACACCGCACATGCAGCTTATGTACGTAGTCTATATGATATCAGTGAGCGCTGGGACATTGGCTTGCAAGCAGGTACCTATTGGAACGATCAAGCCAATGATCTGGCTTACATGCTAGGGGCTGAAGTTGGTTATAGTCCAATGACTAACTTATGGTTATCGCTTGGTTATAATTTCATGGGCTTTGAAGATGAAGATATCGCTTATGATGACAGTACTCAAGAAGGCGCATATTTTAGACTACGCTTTAAGTTCGACGAAGACTTATTTAAACGTAATGACCCTCGCAAAAACAAACGCATAAGTGCTGAACCTGAGACCTAAAGCGCCTATTTCTAAGGGTGTATTTGTTTAATAAAACCGTCTCATATATAACGATATCTTGTACCATTTATACGCTAGCTCATAGATGAATGACCATACAACAAGGCTTGCATTATGCTAAATACTTCAAAAATTTTGACGATAGTATCTGTCTATAAGCTTTGCGCACGTATTGCACTGCCTGCAGTAATGTTAGCAGCATCCTTGCCTTTAGCACAGGCTGCAGATCATAACCGTAATAACAAAAACCTAGCTCATGATACTACTAGTACGGTCAGTTATTGCTATGATGATAAAGTTGCACGAAATGCTCACGCAAAGTCTCAGCAGTCCGAACAACAAACTATCGACTGTATGCTAACCAAGCTTGCTTCATACCAACAAAACTTTCTAACCACACGTCAGCAATATTTTGCTTATAAAGCCCAAGCTTGGCTCAACTACGCCTCTTATGAGAACAGTATTAAAAGCCACTCATCTGCTGGCAATCACGCATTAAAAGCTGCCGCTACTATTTTACAAAAGCTACAAAGCGATGCTGATAAAGATTTGAGTTTAACAACTGATATTCCATCGACGTCTGCATTGATGAGAACTGACCTATGGGCAACAATAAGTGCTCTAAAAGGTAGCACTTTAAACAACAGTAATAGTGATATCATTGCCCCACGTGAGTTGGCATTTAGTGAGGTTGCTCTCATTTGGGCAGCAGCTGATCAGTGTGCTCATGATAGACGTCAGTCCGGTACGCATTTTCGAATGGCTGAACGTTGGTTAGAGCAGGCACGTGAAGCCTATGTTAATGCTCATGATTCAAAGACCAACGTAGCACTCGAAAACTCGATCGTTGATTACTATAAGCGATATGTACCATTAGATCCGCAAGATGATATTTGTCGTGGTCAATCCCTACCTCTGACATCCAATACTACAAACAGTAATGACGTCAAAAAGTCATCTTTGGCTCAATCTATAACACTTAATATGACTATGCCAACTGCCAAATATAATATTGGTCATGAGACCATAAAATATCTCATTAACTAAATCATAGCTTTATAAAACAAAAAAGCCGACATGACGTCAGCTTATTGATAGTGATTACTTCATCATCTATTCATAGTAAACAGTAACATCTATGACTATCTGAAGCTCAAATTAGCACAACCGAGTCTTAACGGTTTTTGCGCGGTAGCTTCTCTGGCAAGTAGCAACGCAGATAAGCAATAGATGCGGTGGTCGCTTCTTGCAGATAGTTATCTGTAATACGCTCATGACGACGATACGATAAAGTAAATATACCATTGATGATACTATAAGTTACTAACAATGTGTCTTGTATGTCTTCAAATTTTGGCATCTCATAGCGCTCTGATAAACGCTTATAGACGAGCTCGACAATTTGATGATCTATATCTTCACCAAAACCATCACCTTCAAAATCTGGCGTATTGGTATCATAAATCAGTTTGGCTTTGGTCTGATCTTCATGAAAGATGCTTACGCAGCGCTGGATCAGAGCCGTCAAGTAACCCTGCCATCTATCGTAATCCACCGTCTCAACGGTCGTTAATATTTCTAAAATCTCAATTGCATTTAAAAAACGCAAAGCTAAAAATATTGCTTCAATGTTTGGAAAAAAATGATAAGCAGAAGCTCGCGGAATACCAGCTTCTTCACACACATCAGCTAAGCTAATATCGTTAATAGAGCGAGTTTCACTCAGTTTTTTTGCACCCATCAACAGTTTTTGACGGCGTACTCGTCCTTGCTGACTTGTGAACTTGAACTTGTTTGGTACCAACTTCTTAGCCAATTCCGAATCGACCAAAATGTCTTCTATTTTGTCGTCTTTATGATCACTCATTATGAACCTCTTGTTATTACGCCCTATTATGTATAAATATGATCTTCATCGAATGACATTAACATTAAACCAGCATACTAATGTCAATTTAGTAGTAAGTATTATTGCTACTAAATTCAATGAGGGAGCATCATAAACACTTGCACATTATCAAACAAGGGGCGTGAATGGATTATATGATAATGTACCCATTGATAATTTGACTCGTTATATTGTACGGTTAATCGTAAAGTCTTATTTTTGCTCGGACAATGCCATGATCGATAACTCTGTCAGCATAATCCCACTTCAAATGATCATTAAAATAATCCACGCGTTCCACATGACCTAACGAAAATTTACTATCAGGCAAAAATTCTTCTGAAACGAATAATTGATCAATAACCTCTGGCATGCCCTGATGAATATGTGTATAAGCAACGTCTTTCATCCAGCCATAACGAGCTTGAATACGAGCTGCATCGAATAAGGCTATATCACGCATACTTTTATCATAGTTCACCTCTCCTGTCTCAGCCATCAATTGTGTAGTTACACTTCCAGTGACATCATTCATATCTCCTAATAATATCAATGGCTCGCGAGTATGTTGTAGCCGCTGAATAATAGACATCCGTATCGATGCAGCTTCTGCCGCCCGCATACATAAACTGCGTAACTTAGCGCGCACACGGATATTAGGATCATCCATATCTTCTAACAAATTACCAGACTCGTCTCTTAAAAAGTAAGCACGTTTACTTTTAAGATGAGCTGTGATTATCGTTATAGGTTGACCATGCACATCAGCCCGTAATAACAATGGTGGACGATTGAATTGATGATAAGGTCCAACATCAGGGACATCGATGACAGCTTCAGGAACTATGTCTTTTAATAACGTGCTTTCTAATTGAGCAAAACGGCTAATAAAACCAACAGCTGGCGTCTTTTGTGCGCCTTGACCTTGAGTATATTTGCTAGCACTATCATTGCTAGCAAGCGGAATAATTGCATGCTCGGCTTCAAAACCTAATGAGACTGCCAACGCTTCTAGTGCCTTACTATCCCATACTTCTTGTACTGCAATAATATCTGCATGAGCTTTAGTAAGTAATCCAGTTATACCTTGTAACTTATCTAGGTAGCTCTTTTGATCATAAGCGGGTGCATTATCATAATAAATTCGATTTGGATTGGCAAAATTGAGTAAGTTAGCAGTAGCTATATAAAATTGCTTTCGCTCATCGTTACTTGTATGACGATCCATAAATTACCTATTATTATTTTTGTATGGTTTTAAAATGATTGTTTGAAATGAAATATTGTATTTTATTTTAATATATTACTCTTCAAAATTTATCGATTTTGAATAGAAGCGAACAAAAAAGCTTCCCCCCCC